>DATAIE010000903.1:0-8086 GCA_036262875.1 Verrucomicrobiales bacterium | reverse complement strand
GATTTCGATGAAATGAAACGCCGCGCCCGGTGTCTCCAGAAAATCTACGAGTTGAACGTGTCTGTTCCCATTCAGGCTGCGTTTGATCACAAATTAAACGCCGCCCATTGAGTACGGGATGGGGTCCCAGGGGTCTCCGCGGAAGAAGTTACTTCCGCCGCCGGCCGAGCGCGGCGAAACCCGCGAGGGTCATCAATCCCGCCGCCGAAGGCTCCGGAACGATGACAAGATTGTCGAACTGTCCGTCAAAGTCCCCGGCACCGGATCCCGCGGGGCCCGATCTGACAAAACCGACAGGACCACCATAGGAGGCGAGGTTCGTAAAAGAGGCGTTGTATACGTTCAGAGGATTGGCGGCATCAGTCACCTTGATCGTAAAAAGGCCGTTGGGGAAGCTGTGGACCTCGAACTGGTGGAGGAGGCTGTTGGCCGGGACGTAACCCATGCTGGAATTCCCGAATCCGCCGGGGCCCTCCACGCGAAAAGCGCCAGGGGTAGCGGTAAAACCGGGGTGGAAAACCAGCCGGTTCTGCCCGACCACCATCCCGATATTATAATTCCCGTTGCTGTTGCTGGCACCGATTTGAGCAAAAATGGTGACCTCACCCGTCGGTGCCGCCGAGTAGGAAACGGTAAACAGTTGATCGCTCTGCGTGCCGGCCGGCCCCGCCCCCGTCAGGTGCAATACGCCTCCGCTGACGGTGGCTGTCCCGCCCGAGAGCGTGGAGGTGAAGTCAGGATAGTCCGTCGCCGCATTGGCGGAAGTGGAGGGACTCTGAAAGTTCTGCGAATACGCCAGGTTCACCGCCTCCGCCGGTGTGGCTGCCGCTGCGGTGAGGCTCAAGATCAACATTCGGCCGGCGCGAAAGGGCAATAAATGAGCGATCATTTTCAAAGCGTATCAGTTACCGGTGCATAGGTGCTCCCTGCGCACCGGTCAACCGTGCGATAACATTTTACGCAGAGGCTGCCCTGCGGCCCGCAAACGCGGTGCCCGCGAGGATCGGGCACCGCGCGCATTCGTTCAGCCCCGGTTTGGCTTCACGGTCGGATACCGCATCGCGGCAATGTCTTCAGGGGAGCGCGGATAGTGGCGGCGCATCATCGGCGCCCACGATACCTCATCCACGCCGCTGAGCGCGGCCATGGCTTTCATCCACGGGGCGGCATGCTGCGGACCAAGGTTCATGCCGCCGCCCATCACATCGTCCACCTCTTCAGGAGTGGTGCCATAACAAATGTGACTGTTGGTGTTGCCGGTGTCCAGACAGGCCTGGCGGTGTTCCGCGCTGTGGCCCAGTCCCAGCAGGTGTCCGATCTCGTGCACGTGCGCCCGCTGTTTCATATGCGCACCTTTGTCCGCAGGTTCCAGGTCTTTCGAATCAAAGAGCTGCGAGTGGGAGCCAAACCAGCGCTCGGACTGTGCGAGGCGGACGACATCGATGGTGGTGTGAGCACCGCCCGGGAAATCCGTGAGGACGAGGTTCATGCGGCACCACACGTTAGGCCGGTAGACGACGCCGCGGTCTGTCTTGTCCATGGCGGCGTGGAAGTCGGGCGTGATGAGCCAGAACTTGCCGGTCCAAAAAGCCTCGCCGGAAGTCCGGTAGCGGCGTTTCCACTGCGCCCATGACTGGGCATCCCAGCGGATGATGCGGCGGGCGGTTTCCGCAGGGTCCCCGTAGTCGTTATGGAAGCCAGTGGCCGAATTGCCCGCAGGATTGATTTGGCGCAAACAGACCCGCAAAATGATGGTCAGTTCCGCGTTGTTATAGCGGTCAACCGGAGCTGTATCCAGTTCCGCATCGAAGTGTTCCATGGAGATGCCGACAGACATAATATTGTGAAGTAAAAAGGTTACCTGCCCAATGACGGAACCGTGCCCGCGTTTATTCAGTCCGCGGGCATTTCTTCGCTGCCGGCTGCCAATAATAACGCGCCTTCCACTGCTCGATCAGGTTTCGCCGCAGGACGTACTTTTGGACCATGGACGGGCGTGCCCGGGAGTCTGTCCGTAATAACAATTTGACCCGCCAGCGATCCAAGGGACAATGCGGCATTATGGCAAATCTTACTCAAGGGAGTGTGGGGCCCGAAGTGCGGACCTTGCAAACGTCACTCAACGAAAAGGTGTTTCCCCGCCCCAATCTGGTGGTGGATGGCGTGTTCGGACCATTGACCCGCGCCGCCGTGATCGCCTTTCAGCGCCAGGCCGGGCTGACACCGGACGGGATCGTCGGGCCCATCACCAAGGCCGCTCTTGGCATGCCCAACACGGGCCCCTCTTTTACCCACGCGATTACCCTTCATTTCCGAAGCCTCACCCTCACGGATATACCCTTCGACACTATTCTGGCCAGCACCCAGGTGGTCTATGCGCAGTTTGGTATCCGGGTCGATTTCGGCTCCGGGATGAGCCTCGGGCTGTCGCAGGCGGAGGCGAACCGCTTCAAACAAATTGACGGGTCGTGCGAATGGAACGCCGCGGGGGAATTCTTCGATGTCCAGCAACAGGGCGGTCACATTCCGGCCGGGGGGATTGGCGTCTTTTTTGTGGACCGGTTTGAACAGGCCCTGAACGGCTGCGGCGGACATGCCCCCAATCGCCCCGCGTGTATTGTCGCCAAAGCGGGCACGAATTTCTGCACGGCGCATGAAGTCTGCCATATCCTGCTCACCTCCGGCTTCGCGCCGGTGCATATCAATAACGCCAACAACCTGATGCACGAGGTGGATCTCAAGCGCAACTTCGTGCCCACGCTGACGCAGACTCAGGTGGATCAAGTGAAACGCTCTCCACTCTGCCGGAGCATTTAGCGCTGCCATGCGCAGCATGGCTTGGTTTATCTGCCCGGCGAAGTGCGTCCAAACTAACGGAGCGGGCATTGTTTGAGCTTTTACCGGAGGCCTTTCATTCCTGACAGGCACTGCTCCACGCGAATAGGGCTTTCCCTGACTGCGCTCCCGCGCATATTGCGGCTCTATGTCAAAACCTGGCTCCAGTGAACAGGAGGCTTCCTCCGACCACCGTTACGGAATGTTTCCCGCTACGGTATGGACGGTGGTGCTGGCCGTGCGGGAGGATACTGCGGCACGGGAGCGCGCCCTGGAAACGCTGTGCAAACGTTACTGGAGCCCGGTGTATGCCTGGATCCGGCGCACCGGGCGCTCACAGGAGGACGCGGAGGATCTCACGCAGGCGTTTTTCCTGAAAATCCTGACACGTCAGACCATCGAGCGCGTGGAGCGGGAGCGGGGACGGTTTCGCTCCTATCTGCTGATCGTATTGAAGAGTTTTTTGATGGACGAGTGGGACCGCAGCCGGGCGCAGCGGCGAAACAGCGGGAAGCAGGCATTTTCCCTGGATGTGGAGTCCGAAGAGGCGCGGGAGGCGCTGGCGATGCCCGGGGGCGTTTCCCCGGAGCGTGCGTTTGACCGGCGCTGGGCGCTGGAGGTGCTGGAACAGGCGCGGCGCCGTCTTGGCGAGGAATGTGAGGCGGCCGGAAAAGGAGAGATGTTTCGCGCCATCTTTGTCCCTGCTCAGGGTCCGGACGAAACGCAGGCCGTGACGGCGGAACGGCTGGGGGTCACGGCTAATGCACTGAAGATGACGGCGCGCCGCATGAGGCGGAGACTGGAGGAACTGATCCGTACGGAGGTATCGCAGACTGTTTCATCGAAGGAGGAGTTGGATGAGGAAATCCGCTATCTCATGCAGGCGCTGTCGGATGATCCATGACGGACGACTCCTCCAGCCGTCTGTGCAGTTCCTGCGGCCACCGGTTGCCCCCCGGCTTGCCTGAAATCATGTGCCCGCAATGCGTGCTCAGCGGAGCGCTGGAGGACGAGATGGACCGGACCGCGGGGGACCGTGGCGTCATGGGGGAATGGCAACTGCTGGAGGAACTGGGCCGCGGCGGCATGGGTGTCGTCTATCGTGCACGCAGCATCGAAGGCGGACCGGATGTAGCACTCAAAACGATCTCCGCGGGCGAACTGGCCACGCCGGAAATGCACCGGCGTTTCCGTGTGGAGGCCAAAGCCGCCTCTGCGCTCCGTCACCCCAATCTCGTCGCCATTCTCGACACCGGCGAGCAGGACGGCGTGCCGTTTCTCGTGATGACGCTGGTGGAGGGCCGCACGCTGGCAGCCCGGCTGGCAGAGGGCGCCATGCCCCCGCGTGAGGCCGCCGCTTTGATGCGCTCGGTGGCGGATGCCGTCAGTTGCATCCACGCCGCCGGCATCCTTCACCGCGATCTGAAGCCTTCCAATGTGCTTCTGGACGGGACGGGAAAGCCCTACGTCAGCGACTTCGGACTGGCGAAACAAATGCACGGCAACACGGTCACCGAGTTCACACGGACCGGCCAGGTGCTGGGCAGTCCCGCCTACATGCCGCCGGAGCAGGCGCGCGGCGACACGGATCGCCTCGGTCCTGCATCCGATGTCTATGCGCTCGGGGCCATCCTCTATCACCTGCTGACCGGCCGTGCGCCCTTTGCAGGCGCGAGCATGCACGAGTTGCTTCAGAAGGTGGAGATGAGCGAACCGCTGCCCGCCCGCCGTGTGCAGCCGGCGATTCCCCGCGACCTGGAAACGATCTGCATTCACTGCATGGAAAAAAGCACCGCCGCCCGCTGCCCCTCGGCGCGGACTCTGGCCGATGACCTCACGCGCTGGATGGAAGGCCAGCCGGTCTCTGCGCGCCGGCCCGGATGGCTCCGGCGGCGCTGGCGCTGGTGCCGCCGCCGTCCGCTGATCGCAGGTTTCGCCGTCCTCACGCTGATGCTGGTCGCAGCGCTGGGCGCCAGTATCATCCTTTCGAGTATGCACGCGGCGCAGCGGCAGGAAAAAGAACAAAGCACGGAACGCACCGCCGCCCTGGACGCTGCACGTGCAGCAATCACAGGGGCTGAACCAGCTTCCCGCTCCCGCGGACTTGCCGCGATGCAGCAGGCCGCCGCACTCGGCGCGGGCGATGAACTGCAGGACACCGCCATCGCCCTGCTCTCAAAATACTCTTACGAGCCGCTCTCCTCCGTGCCGCTGCCTCCGGACGCCCGCGCCGTGGCGTTCAGCCCCAATCTAATGCATGCCGTCTACGCTCTGCGCGGGGTGATTCATGTCGTGCTCACCGCAGACGGATCGGATGTTTTGACGTTTGACGAAGCGGCTTCCCGCAAGCCGGAGGACGGCGCACCCGAGATGATCGAGTTCAGCCCCGGCGGCAGTCTGATCGCCGTGCAATCGGCCCAGGGACTGTTGCGCCTGTGGCGATTCTCCGGATTCACCGCCGACAAACAAACGGCTGCCGGTGCCCCGCCTCCCGGCGTCAAACCGGCGGGCGAATGGAGAACCATGGCCTCGGTGAAGAACGGATTTCATCCTGTTTGCGTGACCGGTGACAAAGCTCTGGCGCTGCGCATGGCACCCGCCGCCGGATACCCCGGCGGCGCCTTGATCCTGCTTCATCTGGAATCAGACACCGAACGCATCATCGTGGATAACCCCGGACCGGAGGATTTCTTTGCCGTCAATCCGGTCAGAGAAACCTGCGCGGTGTATCACGACGGCACCCTAACGATTCGAAACCTGGGGTTTCTTGACGTCGTCGCCACCATCGAATTTCCCAGCCGCATCACCCGGTGCGAATGGCAGGAAAACGGAGAACGCATCCTCGCGGGATGCGCCAACGGGAACGTGATGCTGTATTCCATGTTCAACGGCTTCACGATCCCTCTGAACTGTCTGCGGCATAATGCCCCGGTATGCCGCGCCGCCTTCGCCGGGCCGGAACTCACCATCGTTTCCGCCAGCGATGAAGGATTCACCCGGGTTTTCACCGCCGTTACGAATCAGGTGCATTTGGAAATGCGAGGCGTCACCGGTCACCGTTTCAACAGGAACGGCACCCGGCTGGCTGCGGTGGACGGTTCCCTCCGCATGCTCCTGTGGGACAAACGGAGTCCCGTGGGCGTGACCAAAATCTCCGGCGTGGTCAGCAGTCGTTTTGAATCCTGGGAGATCGACTACGCAAAGAAATCCGGCCTCCTGCTCATGGACTCCGACCCCAATTTGATGGTGAAGGACGGCCCAAACCGGGTGATCGGGGGAACGGCCATGGATGGCCGGAAGCGGGGTGCCTCATTCACGCCGGATGAGTCCTCCGTTGTGATCATCGATGAAAATGGATTCAGCACCATGAATCTCATTTCCCTTGCTGCACTGGGCGGGCCTGCGCCGTTTAGCATCATTGCGCCCGTAGCCGGTGATCCGGCATGGATGCCCCGGCGGTTTTGTTTTGCCGCGAACGGCACCCTGGCGCTGGAGGGAGTGGACAACCGCTACGGCACCGCCCGCTGGCCCGATCTCACCGCCGTGCGCGAGCTTAAGGGACCCCGCGCCTCGGCGCTAGACGGCCCCGGGGGATCGCCCGGGGGATCCGGCACGCTGGCTGTGAGCCCGGAGGGCGCATGGATCGCCGGTGGATTTCCGGAATCCGGCCCCGCCGTCATTTGGAATGCACTCACCGGGGACATCGTGAAGGAACTGCCCCACCAGGGATCAGTGCATTTCAGCCCCGACGGTCGCTGGTTTTTGCTCGGCGGGGAGAGCCAGTGGCGGCTCTACGCCACTGGATCGTGGAAGGAGCAGTGGAGCCGGCCCCGCCACGGGTTCGCCCGGCAGTTGGCTGTCTCCGCTTTCGCCGGGGACGGACGCTCGCTCGTGATGGACACCGATACGTTCCAGCTCACCCTCCTCGAAACAGAATCCGGAAAACCGCTCGCCAGCCTTCCCCTCCCCGAACCCGTCTCCACCACCTCCGTCCGCTACGACAGTACCCGCGGGACCATCCATGCCGGCAGCCGGAGCAACAACATTTACCGATGGGATCTGCCGGTCCTCCGCGCCGCGCTCAAGAAACTGAAGATCGAGCCGCGGTTTTGAACCCGCCTTCGCAAATGCTGCAAAACGAAGCTTGCCCCTGCATCCGTCCCGTGGTATGAAACGTCTGTTGTCATGGGGGCGCACCGGTTTCGACTAGTGATCGGAGGCGCGGGCAGCATGCCGGAGATGAATCGTTGGCTCCGTTATCAATCCGGTTCAAAACAAATAAACGCGAACTCTAACGAGCTTGCTCTTGCTGCTTAATTGACAGCAACGTCCGCTGCGGAACGCCTGATACCGCAACGGGCGCAAACCATCAGGCTGGTTCAAACGCGGGGCGCCCGCGCTAAGGACGAGATTCAACAGGGCGATCGGGTCTGGGGATTTTGCCAGTGAAAGCCTCCGGCCCTAACTCAAACCACCGGCTAAGCATGTAGAAACCTGCATCAAAGGTTATTAGGACACGGGTTCAATTCCCGTCGCCTCCACCATTTCAAAACCGGAGAGTTTCGCCGCCGCGGAACAGGCGAATGTTGGGTGCGCTCCGCCCCTGCTAAAAGGGCTGTCTCTGCCGGCGGCTTGCCATGACCATTCCCGCGAGCCCTGCCAGCAGCACCCCGGAAGGCTCGGGAACGGCGAACGGGGAATCCGTCTGGACGCTCATAGCCGAAAAGGTGGTCGAGCCGGTGCCATTTCCGGCGCGGATCCGGATGTTGTCGAATGCTGCGTTGGCTCCGAGGCCGGTCAGCGTGGTAGTAAGTCCTGTGTCCTGAGCCGCCTCGGGCACTCCGAGATTTGGATTGAACCATACGACCGCGGTGCCCGTGGATTGGGTAAGTTTCAAAACGAAACTCGCCGTCTCGCCAGGCGAGATCGGGTTCACGCCGCCTGCTCCGGCATTTGCATTGAGCTGGAAATCTCCCGGACCGAAATAACCGCCCCAGTTCACACTCGTCCAATTATTGCCTACGGCGAGGTGTTCGATGGTGGCTCCATAAAGCTGAAAGCCCGTGAAAAAACCGCCGCCACCGGTCTCACCGGTGTTGTCGTTGACAGTGAGCGTAAACCGGAAATAGAGCGGAGTGCTCGATGAGCCGGCGGTATACCCGTCCATCCAGTTGCTGGTATCGCTGCTCGTATCCACCAGGAGCGTGCCCGGTCCTCCTCCGGTGACGGTCGTGGGCCCGGCCCACGATTG
>DATAIE010000902.1:0-3109 GCA_036262875.1 Verrucomicrobiales bacterium | reverse complement strand
GGCTGTTCGCGCGGGGATGCCGGCCTCTTCCAGGGTATGGGCCGTGGATTCGCTGAGACAAATGCCCGCAGTTTCGAAACCAAGCGCCATCGCATGCCGCGCCAGCGCCTGGCCGAGGTAACCGCAGCCGGCGATGAGAAGAGGAGGCCGCCGGATCATGTGTCAGGAAAGACGGGGTAAGGTATCGCTGCCATTTCCAGGAGTGCGTTCCTTTCGCGTAGCGACTATGGACGGTAGCCGTGGGCCTCCAGCCCGCGGACGAACCAACCGGCAACCCCCCGTCGCGTTAGCGACGGTGGAATTCCCGTCTGGCGGGCACCATTCCCTGGCAAATGCATCCTCCCGGATTCCTGTGTCGCTCACGCGACACATTGATGCGGTCCACCCTAACCGTGGACTTAAGTCCACGGCTACCGTCCATGGTCGCTGACGCGACCGGAGAAGGCATCCGTCGGCTTGAATGGAACCCGCCACTAGAGAGGCTCGAACGAAAAATTGTAGGTGCGCACATCACCGGGAGTGGCGGCTTCGGCGCGCCTCGAAGAGACGAAGCGCAGTGCCCAGTCGTCTCCACCGATGCCCAGTTCTCCCTGATTAAAACCGGTGCGATGCCAGGTCCAGCGGCCTTCGGTGCTGTCCGCCATGGTTTCGTTTTGGGAAATGCTCACAAAACGGTACCGTCCGCCGGGAAAGAGAGTGATGGTATAACGTCCGTGATTGTCCTGATAGCGAACGCGGCATCCGTTGGGACTGTCGAGCACGGAGTCAAAAGAGGGCTCCGGTGCCTGGCCGGCCCATCCGGGCGCACCCGGGGGCTGCTCGCCGGGTGTCGGGGTTCCGGGATCGTAGGCGCAGCTTGAAAGCAACGATGCCGTAATGAGGGTGGCTGCGGTAACGAGTGATTTCATAGTGAGGAAAGAGTTGCCCTGCGGCGGATGACGTCAATGATTTTCGTGCCTCCGCGATTACGAAACGGCCACGAGATGATGCACTGGTTGATGGGTGAGCTGAGCCGTTGGCACGGGAGGCAAGTCCCTCCCGGGGAGGAGTTTCTCGCGATCTTTGAGCTCGGCGCGGCAGACGTTGCGCAGACGCTCCCACCGGTCCCACTCGATCTCCGGTGCGCGGATGATCTGACGCAGCAGGCTGAGCCACTCTGTGAAGGCACGCTCGATGTCCCCCTCGCCAAGATGCGCGGCGGGTTCCACCTTGCTCCGGGACGGATGAAGCCATCCCTCGACAATCTCCGCGGTGCTCTCCCCGTATCCCGCCGGCAGTCCCGCCTCCAAGTAACCCTCGTAGTTCGCCGCCCCGTAGGCTTCCAGGCAAACGAACGCCAGCCGCTCGCTGCCGCTGCCTGCCGAGGCATCGTGAAACTGGTAGCCTCCCCGCAAATTGGCAAGGTGCCATACCAGTTCGTCCAGCGGATAGGATTCATCCTCCAGAGCCGCCGCGATGGCCAGCCCTTCACCTCCGTGGAAACAACTGAAGATCACTCCCCGCCGGGTGGGGGTGCCGTCCTCCTCGATGAGACCCAGTGTGCGCCATGCGTATACCGCCGTATTGCCCGCCGCCATTTTGAGAGGTCCTCCGCCGCTGTTCACGCTGGGCTGGTGTTCGATGGCGGAGATGCGTTCGTCCGGCTCCACCAGCGCGATGCCGTAGCGGTCTTCATACACCGGCCAGGGTGTCTGCGAGAAGTCCAGTTGCATCATGAGCAGTTCCTGGCGCTGCACCATGCCGCTCACTTTCCCGCCGAGCAGGTGCGGAATGAGCAGCGGAATCACTGCATCGTCGAGCTGATCGAGGCTGTATTCCTGATCGCCGGTGAGCCCGGTGATTTGACGGATATTTCTTGTTAGAGTAAATCGTCGCGGGCTGCGCTCCACTCCCATAGCCACCTCCTTGCCGTAGATATTCCGGCCCTCCAGTTTCAGCCGGCAGACGCGGCCGATGGGAAAGGCGCTGGCCACGAAATGATAGGCCTCCAGCGCGGGATCGAGATGATTTTTATAATGGATCCACGCCGTGCTGAGCGGGTGGGTGGTCACACGGTCACGCTTCTTGATCTCCCATTCGCCGCGGGAGTTGAGGATTTCCGTGCGGGTGGGGCGCAAGCCAAAAAGGGTGTTCTGATCCGCCCTGGTCGTCTCGGCCTGCGGTCCGGTGACCGGCTGCACGGCACCCGTCGCGGTTTCAAATCCCAAGAGCAGTTTTTGTTTGCTGAAGAGCGCCGCACACAGCCGCGTGGCGGCTTCGAACGGGGATTCTCCGCTCAGCGACGCGCGGTACATGATGCGGATGAGCGTGGGCCAGTCCAGTTGATTGCTGCGCCGCAGGTATCGCTGGTTGGCCTCACTCAGGCGCGGGCTGCGGGTGGTCGCGATGACATAGCCAGTTTCATCCATTCCCCGCCTCCCGGCACGCCCGAACATTTGCAGCAGTTCGTCCGGTGCCAGGTCGCGTTCGCGCTGCCCGTCAAAGAGGCGGGAATCCGTGATCGTGACGGAGCGCATGGAAAAATTGATGCCCGATGCCAGGCCTGTGGTGGAGACTACCACGCGCAGTTGCCCCGCCTTCGCCAGCGGCTCGATCACCCCCGCGCGCTGCTGATAACTCATGCCGCTGTGGTGGATGGCCACCCGCTGCTGAAGCAGTGAAGTGTATTGCACTCCCAGGGCGTGCTCCTGCTCCCGCGAGAGGGGCAGGGGATCCGGCGTGGGGACCGCGGAGGCGATCTGCCGTGCGATCTTTTCCGCCTCCTTGCGCTGCGGCGCGAAGATCAGCAGCGGCCCCAGGCCTGACATCAGGACTTCCGCCGCCAGTCTTGGCCAGAAGCCCGTGATCTTTTTGGGGGCGCGGCGCGGCAGTTGTTCCACCGGCATTTCCTCCAGCGGCACCGGACGGGTCGCCGTCGCCACCACCTCCACATTCCGTCCCAGACGCCGCAGCCACTCGGCCACATCGCGCGCGTTGCCCACGCTGCCGCTCAGCAGCAGCAGACGGGTATCCACCGGCGCGAGCACCATCGCCAGCTCGTAGGCGAGACCGCGCACCGGGTCCGCCAGCATCTGGTATTCGTCGATGACCAGGACCGCAGGACCTTCTC
>DATAIE010000901.1:0-3258 GCA_036262875.1 Verrucomicrobiales bacterium | reverse complement strand
GCTGATGACGAGGGCGGGTGCCGCGGGCGTGGCCGGAACCGGCTTCGCCGTGGCGCTTTGTCCTTTTTCCTGCGCGAGGGCCGCACAGGTGAAAGACAGGGTGAACAGAATGCGGAGCACTGGAGTGATCATGGAAACCTGGCAAAAAGAGGGGGCGCTTTAATCCGCCGGATAGAAAATGACATTGTTAAGGTTTTCGCCGGAGAAAAGGATGTCAATGGATCACTGTTGCTTGAAGCCCCTGCCGGGGCCGCTCACGGCACTTTTGCTGACAAGCGATAGAATCGCCTTCCCGCGGCGGGAGCGGGATCGGTCCACTCGCAGGCGGCATTGTCCGCCGCCGGTGCTATTTCGCTGCCGGTGTTGGTCCATGCAGCCATCCCGTCGCTCGTCTGAACCTGATAGCGGCGGCTCTTTTTCACGGGAAACACCAGCTTCCAGCTACCGGGGGCGGGACCGTTTACGAGTTGGAGGGAGGGGCGCTGGTCCGGCGTGCTTTCCAGCGGATTGGTATCGAAGGCGAATTCGGAGAGATTGCTGAAGCCGTCTCCGTCCGGATCGCCGTCGGGCCCGTGATCCCCGAAAGGATTGTTCGCTTCGAGATGAAACTGGTTTTCCCAGTAGTCCGGCAGGCCGTCGCCGTCTGCGTCCGAGCGTGCGTCGGGGAGAGCTTTGACGAGCCGCACGTCGCTGAGTGTGGTCTCCGCCCGTCGCCATGTCACGCGGATGAAATGGAGGAAATCGGGATCGCCGTTGTAGAGATTGGGCAGCGTGAAGGCGAGGGCGTCTTTGGTCGCGGTTTCGTTCCGGACGATGGACAGCGCGCCCGCGGGAAGCGCGGCCTCTCCGTCCGGCTGACCGCTGATTTCACTCGCCAGGGTCACGGTGAATTCGGAGAGGAACTGGGCGTCGGCTACTCCATTGCCCAGACTTTTATCGAAGACGCACTTGGCCACATAGCCGCTGCCGGTGACGGTCCCGTCCGCCGGTGGATAGGCGATGGCGAAATTCACTGCCGACCCCGTATTCACCGTCCGGACGAGTGTGGTGTACCAGCCGGCGGTATCTGTCAGGGAATTGTCGGTGCTGGAACTCAGCTCCTTGAGGCGCACTCTGATCTGCGCGGTGCCGCTGGAGGGGATGTTCTTATAGTCGAAATGCCATTCGCGGGTGTAAGGGGTGCCGCCGGCATTGGCGGGCGGGCTGACGGCGGTGGCTTTGGCCCAGTTTGCAGCACCGTTCCCGTTGGCGGCACTGTCGTTGGCGGCACTGGAATCCAGAATGGAATACCAAACCTCCTGCGGCTGGTCATCCGTTAGGACAACGACTCCGTAGGTGCTGCCGCCGATGGTGTCATTCTCCTGGGCGGGGAACCTGACAAGTCCGGCGGGCCGCGACTGATCGACGAGGAACGTCTGCGTCCAGGTATTGAAGAGAGACGCCTGGCCGGTGCGGTCGAGAAAGGCGCGGGCACGGACGATGTGCAGCCCTTCCTTCAGCCCGGTGGCCTGCACCCCTTTGTCATTGTGAGGATAATAAGTGACGGTGTTCCCGTTGAAGCCGGTGATGCGAAAGAGAGTCTCCATCCGTTCCTTTTTGGCGACCTCATCGATACTGGCTGGCGGGCGCAGCGGGGCATCGGTGCGGTAACCACCGATCTTGTAGCGCAGTTTGGTGCCGGCGGGCAGGGCGGGAATGGTGCCCCGCCACCACTCGGGCGTTCCCGTGCCGTCGGCGGTGCCGTTCTGCACTTTGGTCAGGCTTACGGTCAGAGTGTTGGCGCGGCCTGTGGAGCCGCTGCCCTCGGGATAGGAGGTGCCGTCGGTGGTGTAGTAGAGTTTCACACTTCCGAGTGCATCGGAAAGGTAGCCGACTTTGACAACGAAGGTGATGGCCTGGTTGGCTGCGGCGGCTGGAGCGGGATGGAACTGCAGTGTGCCGTCGAGACCATGCGTGGCACGCGGATCATGATAGAGCCAATGCGCGGTGGAGGTGTTGGCCGTCGGGGCATCGGCGGACGCCTGATTGGTGGTGATGGCCGCCTGCCCGATCGTCACTTCCCACGTCTCCGCCCCCGGGCTGCCGATGATGTTCCGGCTGATATTCTCCGACGCAAACTTTTGGGTCATGCGGCGGTCGAACTCCATCTGTTCCCAGCCGGCGAACAGATCCATGCCGTCCGTATCCGCCGGATTTCCGCCGGGAGGGTGATCGCGCTTCGTACCGGTCTGAGGACCGAGACCGAGCTGCGAATTCACATCCATGCCGCCGTCGAGTTTCAGCAGCATATTCACGCAGGAGCCGTCCGCCCGGGCGATAAAGCTCAGCGCAGAGGCATCCGTGACGCGGGGAATGCTGGCGCTGTAGGCATAGGCGGGATCACCGTTTCTACCGTCCTTGCGCGGCTGGCTGATATTCAGGCAGGTCACCCCGTTTTGCTGGATGGTGACGGGCTTCACGCTGTCCGATCCGGCAAACGCGGCAGTGGCTTCCGGAACGACCGGGGCAAATGCGAAGTAACCGCCCGCCGGCACCACCACGCCGTTGTTGCTGATGTCATAGATGCGACCGTCATTGCCTGCGTAGGCATAAAAGCCGCCGCCGTGCTGGCTGTAGTTCCGCAGCACCGTGTTAGCAGGAAAGGACGTGGTGAAGCCCTGCGGAGCGCCGCCCCCGCCGATATAGTTGCGCCGCATTATGATGAGCACCGTGGTGGCGGCACTGTCGGACATGGAGGCGTTTTCGCTTTTGTCACGGAACTCCCAGGCGGCAAAATCCTGACTGCTCCAGCGTCCGGTTTGCGAGCCGCGAATAAAGTCGCGCCGGACCCGCAACGGGCCAGTGACATAGGTCTGTCCGTACTGGCCCAGAAAGGGGACATACGAGGGCCGGGGAAAATAATCCGGACCGCCCTGCACGTTGTATCCGTCGGTGTAGACGATGGGCAGGCCCGCGCGCAGCAGCATGTATTGATGGGCTGCGGGGCGCTCGCTGCCCGCCATGGAATTGTTGTCGTGGCTCAGACAGTACATCACGCCGGTATTGACGCCCTTTGTGAAAAGACCCGGCGTGTCGTATCCCTGAAGAGAACTGCCGATGCCGGAAAACCCGCCGGTGCTGTTCAGGAATTCGTCATTGGCAAGACGGATGCCGGCGGAAATGTAGTCCTCCTGATTCGGAGGAGCGCCGAGGTGCTCGCCAAATAGGAGGGCGTCGTCACGGCCCAGCGTGATATCGAAATTCGTGTCGCGGTGATTT
>DATAIE010000900.1:0-1803 GCA_036262875.1 Verrucomicrobiales bacterium | reverse complement strand
TGAGCGAGAGGGTCGTGGCTCCGGCGACGGTCCACGAAAGGGTGACCGGCTGGCCTGCGGTGGCCGGGGTGGGGGCCGCGGTGAAACTGTTGATGGCGGGCGGATAGGTAACGGTGGCGGAGAGCGTGTCGAGATTGGCCTGGTCACCCGTATTGGAAATGACGAGCGTGACCGGCTGGCCGTTGGCTGCACCGAGTTTGGCGGCGTCGCCCATCGTCACGGTGCCGCTGACCGTACTGTAGGCGACGTTGTTGGTTGCGAGGGCGATCGTGCCGGTAGCAGCCGAGATGGAGGTGGCGCCTACCCGGACATCCAGCGTGAGAGTGCCGCTCATATTCAGCGTGCGCGGGCGGGCCTGCATGTTCAGCACGATGATCGCACCTGGCGATGCCGTCACGGGTGCTCCGCCGGGAAAAACGAGCGTCTGAGCGATGGAGCCGCCGCTGTTCAGATAGGCGACTTCCGTGCCGGCGGGAGCGAAGGCCACGGGAGTGTTCGGATTGTAGAGGCCGGCCCCGGAGGCGACCCACTGAGGAATATTGTTGGTGGAAAAATTTCCTGGTGCCGGAGCCAGGCCGGCGGCGTTGTCTTCAAACGACGGATTTTTGATGTCCACCGGCAGCGGAGCGGCGGTGGCGTGCCATGATGCGAGCAGAAGGACGGGAACCAGGGATCGGACAGGACGCTTCATACAGGGAGGGTGCGTGGAGGGCAGAAGTGAGGAAATTAACGGGAGTGTTTCAAAAGCGCGGGCGGAAGGGAAGTCCCTATCTGCGGGAAATCAGATAAGCAGTGAGCAGCATCCGGGCCCCTCATTCCGCAGCGGAAACACGCAAAGCGGTTTCCTAACGGCTCAAACAAACTCCTGAGCCGTTTTGCCAAGCTGCCCGATAAAGACGGCGAGGGCTTCATCGTCCGCGCGGTCGATGCGGTGGCAGGCGCCGACGCACAGAGGCGGAGGTGCCGGGGACAGCGTTTTAAGAACCACTTTTTCGGGCACGAGCCGGCCGTTGCGGGTAGCGACGACGGCAACGCCGAGGCCTGATTCGACGGCGGCCATGAGACTGTCCACTCCATCGTATTCCCCTTTGATCCTGAGATTTTGGCCGTGCTCCTGGAGCCATGAGGAGATAATGTGCCAATACTCCGGATAGTCCCGCCGGCAGAAGGCGAGCAGGGGTTCGTTAGCGATTTCGGCGGGAGAGAGGCGGCCTTTGCCGGCGAAGGCGTGCCGGCGGCTCACCGCAAGCTGCCACGGTGCGTGCACCAGCGGAGTCCAGGTCATGCCGCGGACCTCATGCTCCTGCGAAACGGTGACGGCCACATCCAGCCTGCCGTTTTCGAGGCCGGTCAGCATTTCTGAAGTGGAAAGGTCAAACAGTTCGACATGGGCATCCGGATGCGTCCGGGTGTAGTTTTCCACCACGGCCGGAAGCATCCCGGCGGCGAGAGAGGGGCCATAGCCAACCCGGAGCCGGTAACGGCCGGCGGACCGGGCCCGCTGGAAGAGCTGCTCGGCCTGTTGCAGGAGGTGGCGGGCCTCCGGTAGAAGCACCTCTCCCGCCCGCGTGAGGCGGACGGAGTGGGCCTGACGTTCCAGCAGGCACTGGCCGAGAGTTTCCTCCAGCGCTTTGATCTGCCGGCTCAATGCCGACTGGGTGAGAAAAATATTCTTCGCAGCGCGGCTGATGCTGCCTTCTTCAGCCACGGCTACGAAGTAACGCAGTTGTCGCAGTTCCACAGACACGAGCTTAGAGAGAGCGGTGCCAAAGGCAAGCCGGACCCGCAGAACCAAAACGCGTG
>DATAIE010000899.1:0-3623 GCA_036262875.1 Verrucomicrobiales bacterium | reverse complement strand
CTGGTCATCGTGATCCAAAGCGAAATGGGCCGCACGCCCGAGTACAACAAGGGAAACGGCAAGGACCACTGGTCCATCGGCTCAATCATGTTCATGGGGCAGGGCATCCGCGGAAACCGCGTCATCGGAGCCACGGATGAGAAGCAGTTCAGCATTCCGGTGAATCCGGCCACCCTTGCCTCCGACCGGGACAAAGGCATTCGCATCCGGCCCGAGCACATCCACGCAGCATTGCGGGATTTTGCCCGCATTGGCGGTCACGCCATGAGCAAACAGTTCCCTCTGGTCTTCCCGGAAAAAGAACGGCTCCAGGGCCTCTGGGGCTGAGATCAGACCACCGCCGGTTCGGGCGTCACCGTTTCAGCCTCCGGGGCGGGATGGCCAGGAGCGGCAGGTATTTCAGCGTTCCCGTTTCCATTGGGGCCTCCCATCAAATAACGGAGGAAATTCCCCAGCACTGCGCGCAGTTCAGGCCGCGGGACGATGCGGTCCACCAGTCCGTGCTCCAGCATAAACTCCGCGGTTTGAAATCCGGGCGGCAGTTTTTGATGCGTGGTTTCGCGAATGACCACGGGACCCGCAAATCCGATGATGCTGCCCGGCTCCGCGAGAATGATGTCCCCCAGCGTGGCAAAACTCGCCGTGGTGCCCCCGAATGTGGGATGGGTGAGCACGGAGATGAAGGGGAGCCCGGCCTCGTGATGCATGGCGAGAGCGCCGCTGGTTTTCGCCATCTGCATGAGACTCAGGATGCCCTCGTGCATGCGGGCGCCGCCCGAGGCGGAGACGATGATACAGCCGCGACCCTCTGCCGTGGCCACTTCGATGGCGCGGGTGATTTTCTCTCCCACCACGCTGCCCATGCTGGCTCCCTGGAAACGGAAGTCCATCACGCCGAGGGTGATGGGATAACTTTGCAGCGCCGCCCTCCCTGTGGCCACCGCTTCGTTCAGCCCGGTCTTCGCCATGTTGCCTTCGACCTTTTCCTTATAGCCCTTGAAACCCAGCGGGTTTTCCGAGCGGAGGTCGAGGTCCATAGGCTCCCACGTGCCAGGATCCACGAGGGAGGCGACGCGGGCTTCGGAATCGAGCGGGTAGTGGTGGGCACACTTGGGGCAGACGCGCAGATTGTCGGCGAGTTCGATTTCATGGAACATGTCTTTGCAGCCGGGGCACTTGTGCCACTGGCCTTCCGGCATGTCCTTCTTCTTCTCGCCGAAGCCCATAAGCGAAAGCTTTTTGAAAAACGCCATAGATCGGTTTAAGTCCTGCCAAAAATGCTCAGGCCCGGCAAGGGGGCAAGGGGTGATTGTTCCGGAATTGTTTCAAGGGCTTGAGGGTCAATCGTATTCCGGAGTTTGGCGCTGGCGGCTTTTCCGGGAAGCGCCGAAGATTCCGCATGTCTATCACCACCAAACTGGGCGATTCCGGAACCACGCGTCTCATCTTTGGGCGGCCCGTGGGCAAAGACCATCCGGCCATCGCCGCGGTGGGGGATACCGACGAACTGAATGCCGTTCTCGGTTTGGCGCGCCTCCACGCGCGCCGGAAAGACGTGGTGGCGATCATTGCCCGCGCCCAGGAGGACCTCGTGGGAGTGATGGGCCAGTTGTCGGCGGGCGGGGCGGAGGCCGGGCGTTATCGGGAAAAGGGCTTCCGGTGCGTGGAACAAAGGTCCGTGGATCGCCTCACCGCAGAGGGAGCGGCGCTGGAGGCGGAGTTTTCCGGGGGATTTCACACCTGGTCCGTCCCGGGAGCCTCCGGCAATCACGGCAGCGCGTGGCTGGAACTCGCCCGCTCCGTCTGCCGGCGGGCGGAACGCTCCGTAGCCACACTTATGATTACCGATCCCGCACTGGAACCCGCCATCCAGGCATGGCTGAACCGGCTGAGCGATGTGCTGTGGCTGTGTGCCCAGTGTGAGGGAAAGTGACCGTTACCCGCCCGGGGCCGTCAATGCTCTGCCGTTGTCTTTGGCTCCCAGTTTGATCAGGAAGGGAACGGCCGTGCGGGCCCATGAGGCCGGGGCCGGATACGAACCGGCACCCCCGCCAAAGCAACTGCGCAGCATCTCTGTATCGATGATGCCCGGATTCAGAGAGATCGCGGCCATCCCGCGCGGAAGCTCCTGGGCCAGCGCGGCGGTGAGGCCTTCGATGGCATACTTCGTCGCACAATAGGGAGCGACCTCCGGTGAGGTGCTGCGGCCCCATCCGCTGCTGAAGTTCACGATGACGCCCTGGCCCGCCTCGATCATCGCCGGCAGGAAGGCCCGGATGAGATGGAAGGGGCCATGAACATTGGCGGCGACGACACGGTGGAATTCTTCAACAGGCACCTTCCACAGGGGGGCGCTGGCGTTGATCAGAGCGGCGTTGTTCAGGAGGAGATGCGGAGGACCGGTGCGCGCGATGGCCGCCGCGGCAAACGCCTCCACGGCGGCGGCATCCGTGACATCGCACGGCGCAAAGAAATGCGGGGCTCCGCAGTCCTGTGACAGGGAGGCGATGCCGGACTCCGAGCGCCCGCAGCCGGCCACCGTCCAGCCGAGGCGGATGAATTCATCAGTCATCGCGCGGCCAAGACCGCGGGTGCAGCCGGTAATGAGAACGGTGCTTGAAGGCATCGCTTTGTTCACTCCCTGGCGACCGCCATGAATTCGTGAATGGTCAGCGCGGGATTTTCACTGCGCATCAGCGCTTCGCCCGCCAGCACGCCGTTCGCTCCCCACTGAAACACCTTGCGCGCATCGGCGGGCGTCTTGATGCCGCTCTCGCTGACCAGGATAATATCCTCCGGCACATCCTCGCTGAGGACTTCCGTGGTGTGCAGGTCGACTTCGAAGGTCTTCAGATTCCGGTTATTGATTCCCAGAATACAGGCGTCCGTTTCCAGCGCGCGGTCCAGTTCCTCACGGTCATGCACCTCCACCAGGACATCGAGCTGGCAGCCCCCGGCCACTTTCAGCAAATGCAGAAGCTCCGGCTGAGTGAGCGCCGCGACGATGAGCAGGATGGCATCCGCTCCGGCGACCACGGACTCGTAAATTTGCACTTCGTCCACGATGAAGTCCTTTCGCAGGAGCGGAGCGCCTGTTACTGCGCGGATGCGGGACAGATAGCTGAGGTGGCCCTGGAAGAACTGTTCGTCGGTGAGCACCGAGATGGCACTGGCTCCGCCGCGGTCATAGACTTTGGCCACAGCCACGGGATCGAAATCCTCTGCAATCACGCCGACCGAGGGAGAGGCCTTCTTCACCTCGGCGATCACCGCGAGGTGTTCCGGTCCCTGATGCAGGGCGGCGTAGAGGGAGCGGAAATCGTTTCGCTCCAGGGCGGCGGCGCGCAGTTTTTCCGCCACCGGCTGGAGGCGTGCGATTTCGGTGCGCTTATGCGCGATGATCTCGTCGAGTTTATTCATGCGGGAACGGGGGAGGGGGTGCGGAAGAAAATGAAAAAGCTGCTTGCGCAAAGGGCGAACTTTGAAATAGTCGGCCCTCGCTGTCGAACTGGCAGTTCTGCGGGTGTAGCTCAGGGGTAGAGCACTTCCTTGCCAAGGAAGATGTCGCGCGTTCGAATCGCGTCACCCGCTCCACTTCAACGGAGCGTTGAAAGCGGGCTGGT
>DATAIE010000898.1:0-2923 GCA_036262875.1 Verrucomicrobiales bacterium | reverse complement strand
CAGTCGGCACCAGGGATTACCTCGTCATTTGTCATTAGCCCTTTACTCTGATTTCGGATTTCTAATTTCTGATTTCGTCATTCTTCCCAACCCATGTCCTCTCAAATCCACTGGCACGAAGGCCTGTTCCTCCAGCCGCAGCATCTCCAGACGCTGCAGCGGGGCGTTTATAAGACGATATTCGGCGAGCGCCGGTTCTCCATGACCTATCCTTACGGGGTCATCGAAGCGCGGCTGGCCGTGGACGATTTGGAGGACCACCGCATCCGGTTTGACCGCCTGCATGTGGCGCTGCCCAGCGGGGCCATTTTCCGTTATCCGGAGGATGCGGAGCTGCCGAGCCTGGACATCAAGGCCGCCTTTCGCGAGCGGGGTGACGACTTCATGATTTACCTCGCGGTGCCGGTGTGGCTGGACGAACGCCCTAACGTCATCGAATTCGGAGCCGGCGTGCCCGGGCAGCGGCAGAAGATCATCTATCAGGTCGCCGAGACCGACGTGTCCGACGAGAACACCGGCCGCAACCGTCAGCCCATGCAGGTGCGCAGACTGAACGGCATGCTGATGTTCGAGGACGAGGACTTTTCGGATACCGAGTACATTCCCCTGCTGCGCGTGATGCGTCAGGTCTCGGACGGCGCCGCAGGGCTGCCGCGGATGAATCCCCGCTACGTGCCCCCCACCGTGCTCATGCGCGGCTCGCCGCCACTGATGCAACTGGTGCGCGACCTCACGTCCCAGGTGGCGGCCACGCGGGACCAGTTGGCGGCCCACCTCGCCAATACTCCGCTCGATCTGCGCAGCCTCCAGGGCATGCAGTTCGAGCAGCTCGCGCGCCTGCGCTGTCTGCACCGCTCCACCGGCCAGTTGTTCAGCCTCATCGATACCGCCGAGGGCCGCGTGCCGCCGTTCGAAATCTATCTCGAAATGCGCTCGCTGCTCAACGAGCTGGAGGCGCTCTACCCCGCGCGCGCCGAGTGGAACTGCGCCGCGTACGATCATGACAATCCGTGGCCGCCGTTCCAGGAACTGGATACCAAGATCCGCTCGTATCTCGGCGGCGTGGTGAAGCCCCGTTACCGCAAGGTCGAGTTCCGCTATGCGGACGGCTACTTCACCGGGGACATCTCACCGGACTTCTTCAACGAAGCCACCGGCTTCTATCTCTCCGTGGAAACCTCCACCGACCCCGCCCAACTGGTGCGGCTCATCGAGGACAGCGACCACTTCAAGCTCATGCCGGCCAGTTTCGGCCCGCGCGCCATTCGCGGACTTTCCCTCAAGGAGGAACGGAATCCTCCGTTCGAACTGCCGGTGAAGGCGCGCGTGTATTACTACCGCGTCAACATCGACGGCAGCCGCCGCATTTGGGAACAGTTTATCCGCGAGCCCCAGGCAATCATCCACTTCGAATCCCCCGACCGCGGCAAATTCCAGTTCATCCTCTACGCCACCGTGCCCACACCGCTGGCTTGATCCGCCATGACTGCCCTCGAACTTTACGAACCCCTGCTGCTGTATGTCTGCAAGGTAAACCGCCTTGTCAGGAACGGCGTGCCGCTGTCCTTCGGCCAGGTGCGCGGCGAAGTGCTGGGGCTGATCGGCGACGCGGACGCCCGTGCGGAGGAGGACCCCGTTCTTCGCGACCACCATCGCGCTCTGCGCGCTCCCATCACTTACTTCATCGATGACCTCTTCGCCCAGGGGCGCTACAGCTTTGCCGGGCGATGGCATGAAAACCGCCTGGGCTACGTGAAGGACGGCCTCGCCGGGGACGAGGCCTTTTTTGACTACCTCGACGAAGCCATTCGCAAGCCCCCGTCGGAAGGGCTCTCCCAGCAACTGCTCGTCTACTATGTTTGCCTCGGCCTCGGCTTCGAGGGATTCTACTTCAATCAGCCCGACCGCCTCCGCCAGTATATGAAGGCCCTGGAGCCGGCCATTCGCCATTACATGGTGGATGACAGCGTGCCGCGCCTCGTTCCGCAGGCCTACGAATACACCGACCAGCGGGATTTTGTGCGTCCGCCGGAACTGCGAAAAGCGCTGCTGCTCGCGGGGGTGCTCTGCCTCCTGCTCGCCGGCATTCCTCTGTTCCTCTATCTGGGCAGCCAGATCATTGCCAAGGAGGACGCCGCCCTGAGGCAAATCTTTGAATCCCATCAGGGCCCCCGCCCCGAATCGCGATAGGTCCAACCCACACTCCGAGCGTATGGCCCGCATTCCCAAACCGCATATCAACAAGCCCCAGATTGAGACGTTCCACAAGGGGCACGCCACCTCGTGGCTTTGGTACGCTCTGCCCTCCGGGCTCACGATGGTCTACTCCATGGTCGCGGCGGGTTCCATCACCGGCCTCGTTTGGTACATTGGAGACACCTACGGAAACGGACAGGGCTCCAACTGGATGTATATCGCTATCGGCGCGATGACGCTGATCGGCCTGATCTGTCTGATCTTCAATGCGCGCCGGAACAAGAAAAAGGCGGCGGTGGCCGGCTCTTTCGAGGAGGCGGTAAAAGGCAGCGCCGCCGGCTGGGGCGATGCCGGGCCCACGGGCAACGATCCCGCGGAAATCGCGCGGCTCGACAACCTGCGGAAGCAATTCCAAAAAGGCATCGACGCCTTCAAGGACTACGGAAAGGACTTCTACTCCCTGCCGTGGTATGTGATGGTGGGTGAACCCGGCAGCGGCAAGACCGAAGCCATCCGCCACAGCGACTTGCGATTTCCGGAAACCCTTCAGGATATGCTCCAGGGCACCGGCGGCACCTACAGCATGGACTGGTGGTTCACCAATCAGGCTGTGCTGCTCGACACCGCGGGCGCCATGCTGATGAACCCGGAGGCGACGAAGCGCTTCGAGGAATTCCTTAAACTCCTGCGCACCTATCGTCCCGACTGTCCGGTCAACGGCGTCATT
>DATAIE010000897.1:0-5460 GCA_036262875.1 Verrucomicrobiales bacterium | reverse complement strand
CTCCGCGGCAGGTCCCTGGAGTTCTTCACTGACCTGGGAGGTGTCGCCGACAGTCGTGCCACCGGTATAATCACCCATGGAGCGGTAATCGACGGCGCCACTTCGCTTCACAGTGGCAGGTGGGCCTACAAAAAGAACATGAACGGGCCGGCCGGCGGCCCCGAGCCACTCGGCCTGGCTTTGAATGATCTGGAATTGGAGAGTGCCGCCGAGGATGCGACGAAAGAGTCTCTCTCCGACCGGAAATCCGAGGCCAAAGGCGGGCTCCGCCGCTTCGGACGGGGCGACAGTGAAGTGCTCTCCAAACTGAAAAAGGAACCCGCCGCAGGATTCTTCCGTCAGATGGACAAGACGAAGGAATGGGCGGAGAACAACTACTACCGTCTCCTCATCGCGCAGCAAACGGCGGAGCTCGTGGGCCCCAACCGCTTCTGGCAGGACTACGCGCTCTGGGACGGTGCCCGCGCCTTCATCTCGCCTCACCTCGGGGATGCCGCCGGCACCTTCACGGAAATGGTGCTCGCGCTGGCCACTCTGGACCTCCCCTTTGAGAGCAAACCCGGCGAACCGGCCGTGAAAACCGAGCACAAGGACAACACCACCGTCCTCACCCCTTCCAGCCGCGGCCTGCTCTTCCTTCAGGAAATCCGCACCGCCGAGCCTGACAAGGACGGCGCACCGCTGCTCGTCAGTCAGAATTTCTACCGCCAGGGCGACCGCTACATCGAACAGGCGGGTGAGAAGTCCGACAAGTTCGTGACCGGCGAGTTCGTGGCCGGTGTGGTCTACGGCTCGCAGATCGTGGTCACGAATCCCTCCTCCTCGCGGCAAAAGCTGGACCTCCTGTTCCAGATCCCGCAGGGCGCCATTCCAGTGCTGAAGACAAAGGCCACGCAAAACGTCCCCGTGATGCTGGAACCTTATCACACCAGCACTTTCGACTTCCAGTTCTACTTCCCGGCGGCGGGCCAGTTCACGCACTATCCGGTGCACCTGAACCGCAATGCGAAGACTGCCGCCTCCGCACCGGCGGCGGCCTTCAATGTGGTGGCGAAACCCACACAGGCCGACAAAGCCTCATGGGAATACGTGAGCCAGAACGCGGAGAATGCGGAAGTGATCAAATTCCTCGAGGACCACAATCTCTTCACGCTCAATCTCGACCTCATGGCATGGCGTCTCAAGGATGCGGACTTCTTCCGCAAGGCTTTTGCCCTGCTGCGCAGCCGTCATATGTGGCATCCCGCCACGTGGAGCTACGCCCTCATGCACAATGCGCCGGAAGGCGTCACCGATTACCTTATGCACAGCAATGCCTTCCTCGCGCAGTGCGGTGCATACATCGACACCCCGGCGGTCAAGATCGATCCCGTGGAGCGTCGCAGCTACCAGCACCTGGAATACAGCCCTCTCGTGAACGCGCGGGCTCACCGCCTCGGAGCACAGCGCACCATTCTCAATGACAAGCTCCGCACGCAGTTTCTCTCACTGATGAAGGTCCTGACTTATCGTCCGGAACTGGACCAGGAGGACAGCCTGGCCGTGAGCTACTATCTCGCCCTCCAGGACCGCATCGAGGAAGCGCTGGGAGTCTTTGCCAAAGTGGACCCGGCCAAAGTCGCGGAGCGCCTCCAGTATGACTACCTGCACGCGTGGCTCGCCATGTGTCAGGAGGACACCGCCACCGCCCGCCGCATTGCCTCCGCCAATGTACAGCACGGGGTGAACCGCTGGCGCGACCTCTTCGTCGAAATGAATTCTCAACTCGATGAGATCGAGGGCAAAAAGCCCGCTGTCCCGCGTCCGGAGGACCGCGATTCCACTCAGGACGCGCTCGCCGCAAAGGAGCCGGCCTGCAATGTTCGCATCGAAAACAAGATGGTGAAGCTCGACTTCCGCAACCTGACGGAAGTCACCGTGAACTACTATCCCATGGACCTGGAGTTTCTCTTCAGTGCCAATCCCTTCGTCACGCAGGACACCAGCCGCTTCCGCATGATCCGGCCCAACCGGTCGGAGAAAGTGATGCTCCCCGCAAATACCAATACGCACGTCTTCGCCCTGCCCGCCGAATATCAAAGCGCCAACGTGCTCGTGGAGATCACCGGCGGCGGTCTGACAAAAGCGGAGGCGGCCTACGCCAATGAACTCGATGTCCAGGTGAGCGAGGGCTTCGGACGTCTCCAGGTCCGCCATGCCAACGACAAGCGCCCGCTCAGCAAGGTGTACGTCAAAGTCTTCGCCGACCAGAACGGCACCCCGGTCTTCTACAAGGACGGCTACACGGACCTTCGCGGCAAATTCGACTACGCCAGCCTCAGCACCGGCGACCTCGATTCCACCACCCGCTTCTCGGTGCTCGTCATGAGCGATGAATTCGGGGCCGTGGTCAAAGAACTCCAGCCTCCGAAGCGATAACTCCGGTCCCCTCCGGGATTGCGCCGCGCCGTGTTTTTCTTCGACTAAGCGCATGCGCAATCCCGGTACCGGATTAAGTCCGGCGGAATGAGTGTCCTCCGATCCCCTTTTAAAAGATGTCCATTCCCTCACGGCATCGCGGCCGGTTTGGTTGGCCTGCTGCTGGCGGCCGGGCGTTTGCACAGTGAAACCGTCGGTCTTGGCACCCTCCTGCGCGAGGCGGACCCGATCACTCTGGAAACCCCGGCGGGCCCGGCCCCCATCACGGAAAGAATCCGCGCCATCATGAACGGCGGTGTTCCGCAGGCCGGCGCGAAAGCGATCCTCACGCAGTTGCAGTCCGTGGCGGATGATCCCAAAGCGAGCGCTTCTCAAAAAGGGTATGCCCTTCTCAAACGCGGCGAAGTGCTCGCGGAATCGGAGAATCCGGAAAAGGCGGCACCTGTCCTCGAACGGGTCGCCGGCATGACGGAGGCCACACCCTCCATCCGCGCCATGGCGCTGGCGGATCTGTCCATCGTCCAGGCCGGACGGAACCGCAAAACGGAGGCTGTGAAAACCATAATGAAGGCCGCGGAAATCGAGGGCGTTCACCCGCGGCTGCTTTCCACGATCCTCATCGGGCGGGCGTGTCTTCTCGACGACACCGGACGGACCGAAGAAGCATTGCGCGACTGCATCGCTGTTTTTGACAATCCACAATCCCTTCCCGCAGCCCGCCGGATTGCTCTCCAAAAACGGGCGGAGCTTTTCGGCAAAACGGGCCGGAAGGAGGAGGCCCTCGCGGACATCGACAAGGTTCTCGCAACAAAGGATCTGCCGCCCGACTGGCGCGCGGGAACGCTCATCAACCGCAGCACTCTGCTGATGGCCATGGGTAAAAAGGAGGAAGCGGAAAAAGACGTCACCACCGTCGCCGAAAAGATGCCTGACATTTCTCCGGCGCTGCGCGCCAAAGGCTTCTACAATCGCGGCGGGCAATACTTCAAGTCAGGCAACCTGGATAGAGCGCTGGAGGATTACCAGCACATTGTCGATCTCAAGGGAGCAGACATCGCCCAAGTGTGCATGGCCCGTTTGATGCGGATCAGCGTCTTTCAGCAGAAGGACTGGTCAGGGCGTGCGGTCGATGAAGCCACCGAACTCATTCAGTTGAAGGACGCGCCGGCGGAATTCCTGGCTCAGGCCCTCGTTTCCCGGGCGATCGAACAGATGAAGAGAGGTCTCTACACTGACGCCATCAGCGACTACACCCGGGTCATCGAAATGGCGGGCGCTCCTCCCGACCAGGTGGGACGGGCGTTGTTTGACCGCGGCAAATACCTGAAGGACCAGGGGGAGGAGAAAGCGATGCGGAAGGACTACGAAAAGCTCACCGCTCTCGCCGGGGCCAAAATCGAGCACCGGTCCTCCGCCTGCATGATGCTGGCCTTTGCCGAAGACAGCGCAGGCGACCGGGAGGCCTCGCTGAAAGACCTCAAACGGTGCCTGGAGTTTCCGGACGCCCCCGCATTTGTCAGGGAGGCGGCCCTGCTCTTCCGCGCAGTCGTCTACTCGGAAATGGACAAACTGGACGCCGCCCTGGCGGACCTGACCACTCTTCTCAAGCTGCCCGGCGCCTCCGCGGAAAAGAAGGCCGAGGCGCTCGTGCACCGGTATTCCATTTTCAAAAAACAAAACCGCACGGACGCCCTGCTGCCCGCCCTCAATGAAATCCTCGCCCTGGAGGGGGCTCCGGAAAAATACTGCGTCGTGGCCCTGGAGGAACGCGCCAAATGGTATGAGAGCCACAAGCAGCCGGAGAAAGCCGCCGCCGACCGCAAAGCAGCCGCGGAAAAGGCGGAAAAGATCGAGCAATAACGCCCGTCACGGGGCCGGGATGTCCACCGTCAGCACGCCATCCGTGTGCGCTCCATACGCGGCCTGCACCGCCACCTGCCCGTCCGGTCCCACCACCATCGAACAGCCGATGCACTGCCAACCCGCCCACTCTCCCGCCGTAACGGGACCGACATTGCTGCATCCTGCGATCCACATTTTGCGCCCTCTGGCCGGTGGTCCATAGCTGCGGCGCCACAGACGGCCGTAAGGTTCCTTCACGTTGTCGTAGTCCGGCGGTACGGCCCAGGCACACGGTGAGAGAATGATACGCGCCCCCATGTGCCCCAGCGTGCGGGTGATGACGAGCCCTTTGGCAAAAGCGTCCGCACAGATCATCACGCCCACCCGGCCATGCGGCGTCTCCGCCACGCCCAGCCGGTTGCCGCAGACATACAGCTTCCTCGCAAAATCCAGTTCGTTCAACTTGCGGTGGTGCAGCAGCAGTTCGCCATCCGGCGAGATGAGCACCGCCGCATTGTAGAGGAGATCGCCGCTCCGTTCCACGAGCCCTGCACAAACCATCACCCCCGACGCGACTGCCGCCTTTCTCAGCCGCTCATACGCCATCCCGCCCGGCACCGGACCCGCCAGTTCCCGCGCGGAGGGATGCGTCCATCCGCAGTCCAGCGTTTCCGGCAGCAACACCGTATCCGCACCACCCTGAGCCGCCCGTAAAATCCTCTCCTCCGCCCGGGCAAGATTTTCCTCCGGACGTCCCGGTTCCACCGTCATTTGAGCAAGAGCGAGGCGCATAGACGAAGCGATAGAATCCCGGAAAACGCGGCGCGCAACGGAATGCGGGAAGAAGACCGAATACGCTTCCCGCAAAGCTGCAATCCTTGCAGCAGTCCAGGAGCCTCCGGCGACCATACTCCGGAAGCCGTCTTACCTCTTACCCACACTTCCGTTCGACATCCGCCGCGAAACGAACACCTTATCCTCCATCCCGTGAGCACCCCTCCTAACAAGTCCAGATTCCGGCGTTATCTCCGCCGGCTTGCGGTAGCAGCTGCGGTGTGGCTGGCCGCATGGTATGCGCTGCCGTGGTGCTTTCCGTGGCCGGAGGAATTGAATGATCCCCCCGTTCCCGCCGCTTCCTTCACCGACCGCGAGGGCGTGCCGCTGCGCCGGCTGCTCGCCAACAACCGGCGCGCGGGCGAG
>DATAIE010000896.1:0-1954 GCA_036262875.1 Verrucomicrobiales bacterium | reverse complement strand
CGATAAATCCGTCGGTGCGCAGGCCTTCCGGAGCATCCTCTGACCGGTTCAGTTCAGCGGTGAGACCGAATCCGGCGTCCTCCCACTTTCCGGCGCGCGCAAGATCGATCGCGGTCCGGGCCGCCTCCTCTTTTGTTTTGGCGGCCTGGTAGTCCGCGCGGCTTTCCGGGGTGGCTCCCCTGCCCTGCGATGACGGTCCCGCCAGTTCGCCCGAAATGGTGATGGACTCCGTGGCCTTCAAACCCATGAGTGGTCTCAGCGTTCCGAGAATTTCGGCCTGCTGCTTTTCCGCTTTCAGCGCCGCCAGACTCAACTGCTGGATTTCCTTTTCAAACTGGATGGCATCCAGCGGTGAGCCTTCGCCCTTATCCGCAATTTCCTCTGCGTTGTCGGCAAGTTTCAGGCTGTTCTTTCGCTGCTGCTCCTGAAGATTCCGCTGAGCCTGGAGCGCGAGCAGTTTCACTGCCGCCGCCCGCGCCTCCGCTCTTACCAGCCGCTCCGCGTTGCGAACCTCGGCCTCCGCCACCGCCAGTTCTGCCTGCGACACCGACCGCTCGAGAAAGAGCCGTTTTGTCAGCGGAAACTTCTGCATGAATCCGACGCTGAGGGAAAACTCCCTGCCGCGCACATTCGGCTTCAATTCGGCCTCCAGTTCCGGGTTCGACGGGCGACCGGACTGCCACAGCCGTCCGCGCGCCTCCTCGATGCCCCAGCGCGCCGCCGCGAGATCGGGATTTGAGCGCACGGCACGCTCCGCCGCCCCCTCCACAGTGAAGGTCCCGGCGCGCAGGCCGGCTACAGAGGCCGCAAAAACGGCAGGTAAAATAAAACGAAACATGATTGGATACAGGTTGATAGAAGAAGGCACGGCGTATTACCGCCATGCAGTGACGTACGAAAGCCGCAGCCGTCCCGGCCGGGCCGTATCGTCCCTTCTCAAACCAGCATCACGACCGTCCGCGCCACCAGCAGACCGGCGGGCGCGTTCCCTCCGGAATCATCCGGCGGACGGTGTTTCAACTCAGCGCGGTGCTCCGCCGTCTCCGAGGCCTGCCGCACTCCCAGCATCACCGTGGCCGGCCAGTCCATTTCCACCGAAGGCGGAAGCGAAAGGACCAGCGGCGTAAACGAAACACTCTTCAGTGATTCGACGAATTTTTGATGCTGGTGCGGTGAGCCCGGGGTGTCCTGCTCATCACCGTGTCCATATCCTGCAGCCAGTTGTTCGTCACAGGAAGGACGATCCGTAATGACCGGCTGGCCGGTGCACTCACAAAGGTACCCGCGATTGATCCCCAATATCTGTGCCCCGCCCATCGCCAAAAAGGCGAGGATCATCAAAAGACGTTTAACGTGGGCAATCATCGGGACGGCTAAGCGTGACACGGCCTTTGAATTCTGCAAGTGAATCCGTCCGGTCCTGCCCTAAGCTCAGGATTGGCGCAGGGAAAGCCACCGCTCTGCGGCCTCTTTCATGCGGTTCAGCACATAATAAATCGTTTGGCTGCGCAGGCGCACGAGAGAGGCACCAACGATTTTTTCCACGAAAGCCTCAGAGAGCGCCGGCAGTTCCGCGGCGGGTATACCGTCGAGGCCTTCACACAGGATCGCACTCATCGCACGGGTCAGCGTCTGCACTTCCGGGCCAAGGGTCACCCGGAAATGGCAGCGGTCGCCATCACTGATGCGCAGGTGGATGCCCACGGTATCGGTGCAGCCGGGATGGTGGCGGATGTCCTCGACCTCATATACCTCTCCCGGCTGTGGCGCATGGCGGGCACTTCCGCCGGCGTAATGAATGAGAAGCTCCCGGCGCTCTCCCTCCGGCAGACCGGCAAAGAGATCGATGAGTGACTGGAGCGCCGGGGGATACATGGCCTATTCTAACACTTGCGTGCCGTCATCACGCCGCGGGCAGCGGCGGTGGGATGATACGGACCGGTTTCGAAACCAG
>DATAIE010000895.1:0-6443 GCA_036262875.1 Verrucomicrobiales bacterium | reverse complement strand
GATCAACCCGACGGAATCCGGTGTCGCTACGCGACACAACTACTTCTTTGAACCCTGTCCGTGGGCTGAAGCCCACGGCTGCCGTCCGTGGTCGCTGCCGCGACCAGCCAAAGCACCTCAACCGGTTGCTTCCAACCGCTAACCCATCCACTTCTCGGCGATGTTCATCGCGATCTGCCGCAACTCGTTCGTTTCGGCGGGCGTGAATTCGTAGGGTTCCAGTTTGCCAATGCCGAGCGTGCCCATGAGAAGGCCGCCCATATCGATGGGCACCGCGATGGAACCGCCGACCTTGGTCTTTTTGGCTTTGGGCCGGGCCACGCCGGAGGTGTCCTCCTGAAGATTGCAAATCTGCACCGGCTCCATGCGCTCAGCAGCGGCGCCGGCGATGCCCTTGCCCATGGGGATGCGCTCCACTTTGGCCATCAGCTCGCGGGGAATCCCGCGGTGGGCTACCAGATCCAGCATGGCGTGGAGGTCATTCCACTGATGCAGGGTGCCGGTCTGGCAGTCGTAGGCAGCCAGAATGATTTCCAGCACCTTCTGCCAGTCGGGGTTGCCGCGCATTGCGGCATTGATGGTCTTGATTCGATCGCTCATTTTGATTTATCGGGGAACAAACCTGAACGCCGTCCCGCCGGAATGCAAAAAAGAAATGCACCTTCCTGGAAATCTTTGGGAACGGGCACCGGTCAAAAAAGGGCCCGCCTGCGATTTTCCGCAAGGCCGTAAAGTGCAGGCGGGTGGACAAATGTCTGAAACCGGCAGAGTGCCTGTTTTTTCCCTCAAAGCATTGATGAAGCGTTCCGTATTCCTTCTGTTTGGCCTCGCACTCGCGACTCCGGTTTTAGCTGACGACCCGCTCAAACCGGCACCGCTCGCGCCGAAGGAGCCGCTGGGAGCCAAAGAGGTGATTGGGAGAGTGGCTGCCAACCGGTACATTCTGCCGACCAATCAGGTGTTGACCCCCGCCGGAGTGCATGCGCCGCTGCCAGGCATTCGTCCTCAGGCCCTGGCCCTGAGCCCGAACGGGAAACTCCTCGTAACCGCCGGCAGCGGAAAGAAACTGCTTTGCCTGAATCCGGTGACGGGAGCCGTCCTCCACGAGGTCACTTTTGCCCCTGATTCTCCATCGTCTTCGAAGGCGTCAGCCGGGCAGACGGAAGCGGATGCCGCGAAGACACCGGCCAAACCCCCGTCCAAGCCATCCGCTCCGGGCCCCGCCAGTGGTTCCGCCCTGAGCCTGACGGGTCTTGTTTTTTCTCCCGCCGGGAACCGGATTTATCTCTCGAATGTGGTCGGCACAGTCAAGGTGTTCGCGGTGGATGACAAAGAAACGGTGACGGCCCTGAAGACCTTTGCCGTTCCCGAGGCGCGGACTTCCAAACGGAAGATGGATGTTCCGACCGGTCTTGCGATTTCGCCGGATGGCAAAAAACTCTACGTGGCCGGGAATGTCTCCAACCGGCTGCATGAACTGGACGCCGAAACCGGAGCGGTGCAGCGTTCGTGGGACACCGGCGTGGCACCCTTCGATGTCGTGCTGGCAGCGGGGAAGATTTACGTTTCCAATTCCGGGGGACGCCGGCCTGACGGCAATGCGCCCGTCGCACCCGCGGGCGTGGGGACAAAAGTGCGGGTGGACGCCCTGCGGCACATTGCGAACGAAGGAACGGTCACCGTCATCGATCCTGCCGCCAACACGGTGAAAACGGAGATCACCGTGGAACTCCACGCCTCCGCGATGGCCGCCTCTCCCGGCGGGGAATACGTCGTCGTCTGCAATACGGGCAGTGACACCCTCAGCGTCATTGAGACAAAAACCGATACCGTGGTGGAGAAAATCTGGGCGCGCCGGACGCCCGGAGACCTCTTTGGAGCCCAGCCGAATGCGGTGACTTTCGACGGGCGGGGAAAGCGGCTCTACGTTTGCAACGGCACGCACAATTCCGTGGCGGTCATCAAATTCGAGCCAAAGGAAAATGAATCTGCGGTCGTGGGCCTGATCCCCGTGGGATGGTTTCCGGGAGCGGTCGTCATCGACGAACCGAGGAAGACCGTGTGCGTGGCGAACATCAAAGGCATCGGGGCCGGCAAGATCTTCAAGCCGTCGGAAAAGGTGAAGTTCAACACAAAGGAATTCTTTGGCTCCGTTTCCCTCGTTCCTGCACCCGCCGGGAACGCGATGGACGACATGACCACGATCGCCCTGCTGAATATGCGCTACGCGAAACTGGCGGAGGCCGCGCTCCCGCCGCGTCCCAATATCCCGGCAAAGGTGGTGCCGGAGCGTGTGGGCGAGCCCTCGCACATCAAGCACGTCATTTATGTCATCAAGGAAAACCGCACCTACGATCAGGTGCTGGGAGACATTCGCACTGGAAACGGGGATCCTTCGCTGTGTGTCTTTGGCGAAAAGGTGACGCCGAATCTGCATAAGATTTGCCGGGAGTTCGTGCTGCTGGACAGCACGTTCTGTTGCAGCGTTCAAAGCGCGGACGGCCACCAGTGGACGGACAGTGCCATTGCCAACGGCTATATGGAGCGGCAGGTGAGCTCGGGTTTTCCCCGCAGTTATCCCGGCGGGAAAATGGAGGACGGGCTGGATGCGCTCGCGTGGTCGTCGACCGGATTTATCTGGGACAACATTCTGGCGCACGGCAAGACGTTTCGGAATTACGGCGAATGGATGCTCACCGAAGCGGGGTGGAAGGACGCCACCCGCAAGGAGAAGCCGAAATGGGAGGACTTCTGGGCCGACTACAAAAACGGAACGGGCCTGACAAAACTGGCGTCGCGCCCGGGGATCGAGACGCTGCGTCCCATCAGCAAACTGGACACCGTCGGGTGGGACCTCAATGTGACGGACCAGATGCGCGTGGATGCCTTCATCAAGGAACTGAAAGAATTCGAGGTGAATGGAAAGCTCCCGGATTTTTGTCTGGTCTTCCTGCCCAACGACCACACCGGCGGCACCCGCGGAAAAACGCCAACGCCCGCCGCGCAGGTGGCGGACAATGATCTCGCGATGGGCCGGTTGGTGGAGGCGGTGAGCCACAGCAAGTTCTGGCCGCAGACCTGTATTTTCGCCATCGAGGACGATCCCCAGGCGGGCTGGGACCACGTGAGCGCCTACCGCACCACCTGTTATGTCGTCAGCCCGTACACCAAACGGAACAAAACGATCAGCACGCCCTACAATCATCCGGGCCTGCTGCGCACCATGGAACTCATGCTGGGGCTGCCTCCGATGAATCAGATGGACGCCTCCAGCACGCCGATGACGGATTGTTTCATGAACACTCCGGACCTCACCCCGTTCAAGGCTGTGCCCAACACGACTCCGCTGGATTCGTTCAATCCCGATCCCAAAAAGGTGAGCGATGCCAGACTGCGGGAGGACGCCATCGCCTCCGCCAACCTGAATCTGGAGGTTCCCGACAAGTGCCCGGAGGACGAGTTGAATCAAATTCTGTGGCGGGCGACCAAGGGGCCGGATGTTCCCTACCCGCGCTGGGCGGTGAAGAATGTGGAGGACGATGATGACGACTAACACGGGGAATCACCTATCCCCGTCCCGGTAGAGGAAGGAACTTGACCGTCGGTCCCCAGAGTGGAGCTTCAATCCGCCATGAAACACAAATTCGCCTCTCTCTTTTTCGCCTGCCTGGCAGGTCTGATTTCCCCCTGCTCCTGTCCCGCACAGGAAAAACCGGCTGCCTCCGAAACGGAAACGGACGCTGAGACCGCAGCTCTCGTGAGGAAAGTGATGGAGGTTTCCCAGGTGAAAAGCACCATGGAGAAGAGCATCGGCACCATGATCGAGCAGGGCAAGAAGGCCGCCGGACCGAATGCCGACAAGCTCCCTCCCGAATTCTGGCCGGAAGTGGAGAAGGAACTGCGCAAGCAACTGCCGGCGCTTCTCGATACCATCGTCCCGCTGTATGCGAAGCATTTCACCAAGAGTGAGCTGAACGCCTTGATTGAGTTTTACACCTCTCCCGCGGGAAAAAAACTCGCGGAAAAGCAGCCCCTCATCCTTCAGGAGTCGATGATGGCCGGTGCGGCGTGGGGCGAGAGGATCGGCAGAGAAGTGATGCAGCGGCTGCTGAAGCAGAAGGCGACCGATTGATGCCGCCGGGCAACCGCTTTCCGGACAGCGCTTATGCAAACGACCGCGAAACAGTGTTCCCTGATCCTGGCGGCGGCAGTCGCGGCCATCGCTCTTTCGCCGGCCTCTCTGGAGGCTGCGGAAGTCAAGGTGGGCGCCCGGGCCGGGAAATTCACGGTGACGGACATCCGTTTTTCGCCCCGCACGCTGGACGACTATGGAAAGCCGAAGGCGGTGGTAATGGTCTTCACCTCCACGGGCTGTCCACTCGCGAAGCGCTACCTGCCAAAACTGAAGGAACTCTCTGCGCAGTACAGCGGGAGGGAAGTGCAATTCATCGCCGTCAATGAAGCCGCGGATGACTCCCTGATGGACATCGCCCGTGAGGCGCTGGAACACGGCGTGGAGTTTCCGTTTGTGAAAGACTTCAGCGGCGAGTGTGCGAAAGCTCTGGGGGTGACGCGCACGCCGGAAGTGGTGGTCCTGAATGCGGACCGGGTGCTTTGCTACCGGGGACGCATCGACGATCAATACCGGCTCGGCGGGGACCGGCCGGCGGCGAGTCGCGCGGACCTCAAAGAGGCCATCGAGGACGTGCTCGCCGGGCGCAGGGTGAGCGTGGAGGAGACGGCGGTGGACGGTTGCGCGATTTCCTTTCCGGAACCGGTGCCGGAGAAAACCTCCCTAACGTATGCGAAGGACGTCGCGCCCCTGCTGAACAAACATTGCGTCGAATGCCATCGGCCGGGGACCGCGGCTCCGTTTTCCCTGACAGAATATGAGAAGGTCGCGGCCAAAGCCGGCTCCATTGCCGAGGCCGTGGAAATGCAACAGATGCCGCCGTGGTTTGCACATCCCGGCATCGGGACATTCTCCAATCACCGCGGCCTGTCCGCGGCGGAGCGCTCCGTGATCGTACAGTGGGCGCGCGGCGGCAAGCCGTCCGGCGATCTGACGCAGGCACCAAAGCCGCCGGAGTTTTCGAGTGCCAAGTGGAGCATCGGCGAGCCGGATCTCGTCATCAGCGCCCTGTCCGAGGAAAAGCTGCCGGCGACCGGTTACATTCCCTATCGTTACGTCGTCCTCCCCTACGTTTTCACTCATGATACCTGGGTGCAGGGAATCGAGATCATGCCGTCCAATCAACGGGTGGTGCACCATGCGAACCTTGCGTTTGCCAAAGTGACGGAGAAGTTTGACCAGGACCACAATTTCCTCACCGGCAAAGTGCCCGGCGGGATCGCGGTGAATCTGAACTCCGGCATCGCCATGATGATCCCCCGCGGATCGGTGCTCGCCTTCCAGATTCACTACGTGACCACCGGTAAAGAGGAGACAGACCGTATCTCCGTCGGCCTTCGTTATGCCCGTGAACCGGTGGACAAGCGGGTGCGGTATAAGATCATCGACAATGGCCGGTTCAAGATTCCTCCGGGAGCCGCCGCTTATCCGGTGAAGGCTGAGAAGGAACTGGAATGCGAGGCGACCGGCATCGCCCTTTTCAGCCACATGCATCTGCGGGGTAAGGACTCCACGTTCACAGCTCACTATCCGGACGGTAAATCCGAGACGCTGCTGTGCATGCCCAACTACAGCTTTGGCTGGCAGCTCAGCTATGTCTGGGAGCCGGGAAAACGGCAGTTTCCCAAAGGAACGAAGATCGAATGCCTGTCCCATTTCGACAACTCGCCCTTCAATCCCTTTAACCCCGATCCTACGGCGACGGTCAAATACGGTCCGCAGACCTACCATGAAATGATGCAGGGCTTCTTCTTTTATACGGACAACGCCGAGCACCTGAATCTGAAAGTCGATCCGAAGAACGGAAGGGAAATCAAAGAGGAGGAAAAGCCAAAGGCGGTGAGCACACCGTAAGGCCGCGCGGCAGGAAGGTTACCCTCTGCGCTCAGATCCACTTCTTCAGTCCCCATTTGTGCAGGACTTTGGTGAGGAGCTTGAAGGCGCGGTGTTTCTTCAGGGAATAGGGGAACCACCACGGATTCGTTTTCAGGGGCAGGCGATCCCAGTTGAGATGCTTCATGCGAACGAACTCGAGCAGCCCGTGCTTGGAATGGGCCACCCCGGCCCCGCTTTCCTTGATGCCAAACCACGGGGTTTCCGCGGCACCGTGAGTGAAGACGACGTCATTGATCAGAATGGTGCCGGCTTCGAGCTGTGACGCGATCTGTTTTCCACGGCGGGTGTCCTTTGTCCAGACGCTGGCGAGGAGTCCGTATTTCGAATCGTTCGCCGCGCGGATGGCTTCGACTTCATTCTCCACCACCATGATGGGCATCACGGGGCCAAATGTTTCCTCCTGCATGATGCGCAT
>DATAIE010000894.1:0-3736 GCA_036262875.1 Verrucomicrobiales bacterium | reverse complement strand
AACAGGATATGTTTGCCGTCCGTGGTCCAGGCCGGAATTCGGCAGCCCTTCAGGAAAGTGCGTTGAGACAACGCATTGCGCTGAAGGTCGTAAATGTAGATCTCGCTTTGCGCCATGCCGGTCGCCACCGCCAGCAGTTTGCCGTCGGGCGAGAGGCTGGGATCCCGATAGCGCGCCGGAGTTGCGATGAGCGGTTGAGTCTTGCCCTCCTGATCCATCCAGACTATGGATCGCTCCACCCCGCCGGCAAGGTAAACGAAAGTCCCGGTGGGCGAAAAATCGAATTCGCCGCTTGCATCGTCGGAGGTGACGGCGAGATCCTCCTCAATGAGGGTTACGGGCCGGCCCTTGATCTCCAGTCTTAGGAGATCGAAGCGGGCGGCGTATAGGGTCCGATTGCGAACCCACACGAGATGACCACTGGGCAGGTAGCGGCCATAGTATGCCCCCCGCTGTACCGTCTTCCGCTGCCCGGTTTTCAATGACAAGGCTTCAATGCTGGCGTCGTCGAAATTCTTGACTCCTTCATTCGCCGTATAGATCACGGCGTCTCCCCCTGGCAAAGCCTGCGGCCACATGAACGCGCCTTGCTTGTAATCCGTCGGTTTTGCAATGAGCTGCGGCGTCCCTCCAGCTGCGTCGATTTGCCACAGGCCGAAATCCGATCCTAAGGTCGCGATGATCTTGTTATTCGCGCTCCAGCTTCCGCCCACGAAATCCGTGATGTCGCAGATGGTTACGGGTGCTCCGCCGTTGGTTGGAATCCTGCGCAGTTTCTTGTCGGCCGTGAAGGCGAGCCACTTTCCGTCAGGGGAGAAGAAAGGGATCGTGGCGCCCACCGTGCCGGGCAGTAACGTGAGGGCGGCCCGGTTCGGCGGCAAGTCCAATGCCCGCATGGCCAGCATGCTCTTTCCGTCTGCCAGACGTGTGCGGTAAACCATCCGGGTGCCGTCCGGCGACAAGACGACCGTACTGCCTTGGCCCCACAGAGCATCGGGGCCCAAATCCACACTGAGGTTCATGACGGGTGAGGGCACAGGCCGGGATGCGCGCAATGCGTACCACCATCCCAGAGCCGCAAGCATGCCTAAAACTCCGGCAGCCGCCCAGGACCGTGGAATGCCGGCTCGTCTGGTTGTGGACGGAGTTTCCGGACGGGCGGGTGGATTCGGATCCGGATGCCCGATCGCGATGCGCGTCACGTCTCCTGCAAACCGGTAGCCCTGCCGGGGAACCGTGACAATGAAGGTCTGGCCTTCGGCATCCTCCAATGCCTTCCTCAAGAGAAAGATCATCTGGGTCAGGTTGCCTTCCTCGACGAAGGTCCCGGGCCAGACCGTCTTCATCAACTCGTCTTTCGTCACGGTTTCGTGCGGATTTTGCGCGAGGACGAGTAAGACATCGATGGCTTTGGACGGGAGCGGGACGACCTTTCCGCTACGCGATACGATTCGCCGGGCCGGGTCCAGCCGAAACGGGCCGAATTCCAATAAGCCGCCTGCTTGCATCGCTTGAGAACCTGCTTGAGATCACTTGAAGAGAATTGATGCGGGTTTGAGCCGCTTTCGAAGGAGTTCAAGCAATCACTGGGTGCATGCTGCCTCCGGAGATTAGCCACCAGTCTGGCAGATTTCCGCCGGAGGTTCCATGCGCTTTTTTCTATGCCTGGCCGTGTCAACGGGGTTTGCCGCAGGACTGCAGAACCACCCAGTGGTGGAGGTCTATCTTCCCCCGGTGAGCGGTAGCAACATAGACCAGGTTTTCATCAGGGCACGGCAGATTGTTGGCGATGTGTATTCGGAAATTGGCTTCCGTGTGGTGTGGCGGGCCGCCGGGTCTCATCCGCCGGGCTGTAAGACTGAGCCTTTACACCAGAAGATCGTGGTCGCCGTGTTAGCAGCAACTCCCCGTGAAATCGGCGAGTGGGCCTTCGCCTATTCGAATCCTTATGCGACGGATGGACCCTGTGTGAAACTGCTGATGGATCGCCTGCGCCCGGCGATTCATCGGAGTCCACTCACCGCCGGCTACCTGCTGGGGAATGTTCTGGCGCATGAGATGGGCCATGTTTTACAGGGAGTACTGCGTCACTCGGAAACCGGAGTAATGAAGGCCCGCTGGTCGGCTCGCGAAATCTCGAGCATGCCGAACGAGCGGCCGCACTTCACTGCCGAAGACGTGGATTTGATGCTGCGAAAACTCGGATCGGAGACGTCAGCACGAACCAGAGGACCCGGCTGAAGTTGTACCCTTGAGACAACGCTGGATCAGGAGCGGGCACAGGACCACCGCTGCACAGCGGAGGACGGCGTAGGAACATCCTTGGTGCATGACGTTACACAAAGTGACACCCAGCCCCCCTTTTCAAAATCGGCTCCCGGTGAAGGCGACCTGCGTCGTGGTGAATCAGAAGGGCTGATCTGGAAAAACCACGACCGTCGTTAACCTGGCCGCGGCTCTAGGAGAGAAAGGTCGTCGCGTCCTGGTTCTGGACCTGGATGCGCAGGCCTCGGCGACCAACTGGTACGCAATTATGGACGCGGAGGAAGACGGCGCCCAAAAAGAACGGCGGCAATCATGATAAGCCGCCGCCAGTCGCAGTATCCATTCAAACTCGTTGCGCCGTCTGATCCGCACACTCAACCTCCGTCACAGCCTGGCTATTCCCCGGAATCCCGGTGCATCACGATAACTGCCACTTGGGTCTTGGTGTCTTTGCCGAACCTGGGGGCGTGGAACTGATAGGCGGGTCCGTTTCCGTTCCAGATCTGGGTGAGCACGCACCGGCCGTCGCCGCAGAGGAAACCCAACTTGGGGTTCCCCTCAGCCCGCCAGGCCTTGGACGGATCGTCGGCAAAGGACGGGAACAGTAGAATGGCATTCAGATTGTCCATGTTCCGCATCAGTAAGTGTTTCGTTCCGGTGCTTTCGGTCAGCTCGTAGCTGCCCGCGGGGAGAACTGCGCCTCCCGCTTTGAACGTGAACGGGATCTCCGCTCTTAGTCCCTGGGCCGAAGCACATCCGGCAGCCACTGTCAGTGTAACCGCCGCTAATTTCAGAGCACTCGTCAAGCTGTTCATGGTCTTCTCCTCTTGCCACTTTTGAATTCACGATTGTGCGCCTGTATTTGCATCCCTCCTGCCAGTAGCTTGCGGGACTGACAACTTCGACAAGTTGTTGAAAACCAGTAGGTAATTGGGTTCGATCCGTGCGTTTTGCGAACCCGGCGGTTCATTTCCGTGAGCCCGGCCGTTACGTGGCCAGGCGCGGAGGCTTGTTCGCGACCGCATTTGACACCCAGACCCCCTTTTGAAAATCGGCTCCCGGTGAAGGCGACCTGCGTGAAGCCAACGGTCACGGCGTCAGGGCAGGGAACCGCCACAGCATCGGCAATCTGGAGAGCGTGCGAGCCTTCGAACATTTTCGGATTGATGCCCGCGTTAGCTCGGCTCCCCTTTGACATAAAGACCGCAAAAGGGGCATCATCGTAAGTCCGCGTGCCGCGCGGGATCGATCGCAGCCATCCGGTTTTGCCATTCAATCGTAGACCGCGGTCCAGACCGCCGCATCAGTCGTGCCGGAGGCCTCGAATCTCGTGCGGGTGCTGAACTGAAGGGGACACTATGACAAAGGTCGCCCTACTCGCCCTACTCGCCACAGCCAAGATCGCCGCGGCGCCGGTGTATTACAAGGCGGATATCCTGCTGACCTCGGCCTACCGGGTGCTCGAGTGGAG
>DATAIE010000893.1:0-3945 GCA_036262875.1 Verrucomicrobiales bacterium | reverse complement strand
TCATTCCGGCACCCTTATCACAAGGATATCGAAATACAGAGAAAAACGTTCCTGCCGTCGCCCAGGCAGCACTGGACTCTCCTACTGCCTAACTACTCTGAAAAACAGCCTGGCCGCCCCCGCGACGGGAGGCGCGAACGTGCGGCTGGTGCTCGCACCTGCGGCGGCGGCGATATCGGTGGCCACGGTGGATGAGAACGTGGCGGGGTCGGTGGAGTAGACGATATTGAACTTCTGACCCGTGGCGGACGGCCACGTGAGGGTGAGTTCGCCCGTCGCCGGATTGCGGGTGATGCTGGTAATATAGAAAGGCTCCGGAGTGACAGTGCCCGGACCTGTGAGCGCCGTATAGTGGGCGGCCAGTTCCGCCGCACTGAGGGCCGCCGGGTAGCTGGCAAAACCGAGAATGTGGCCGTCGAGATAGTCGAAATAAGCGGACGTGGTTTGAGATACCGACGCCGCGGCGGCCAGGCCTTGAACACCCGTGCCCTTCAATGCGGCGCCTGTGAAGGTGTATTGAGACACGCCGTTCACATACAGCGTCGTGTCTGTGCCGTCAGAGGTGAATACGATGTGGGTGTCCACATTGTCCGGCGCTGCCACAGTGGAGGTGTAGTCAGCGACGCCAAAATCCGTCATGCCGATCATGCCGGTGTCCATCCACTGTTCATATTTCAGCGCCTGCGCGCCATCACCGAACAAAGAACCGGTGAGAGTACTGATTCCGGCATGCACGATGAACTCAAACGAACGGTCTCCCGTGAGCGTCCCGACATCGAGCGTGACTTGATCCGCCGCTGCCGCGGCCTGCGTCCTCACTGCCGCCGGTGTGTCTGCGGAGACGGCCGTATTCCATGCTGTGAAGGTTCCGGCACCGGCATCCGCGGTATAGGAAGTGTAATGCGCCGCCACTTCCGTTGCATTGAGGGCCCGGTCAAAGCTGGCAAACCGCAGCACGGAGCCATCGAGAGGATCGCGGAAGGTGGTCACTCCACCATCCGTGATATTGGCGGCCGCACCCACCGCCTGATTTCCCGTCCCGCTCAAGGCCACACCGTCAAAGGTGTAACTGAAGGCGCCGTTCACATAGAGATCCGTCTTCACCCCGTCCGAGACGTAAGCAATCTGCGATAGCTTATAAAACGGCGAAAGAACTCCGGAATCGTAATCACTGACTCCATAATCGGTGAGCCCGAGGTGGAGCGTGTCACTCCACTGCTCAAACTTGATTCCCTGCGGCCCGTTGCGTCCCATGAGCGCACCGGATGCTCCGGCTTCCCCGGCATAGACGAGAAACTCGAACGTGCGCGGGCCGGTGAGCGCACCCACATTCACCGTCACCGGCGCCATGCCAGACACGGGAGTGAAGATTGTCTTTGCAGGCGGCACGGCTGTCGCGTTCACCGCCGTCTGCCAGGCACTGATCGATACCGCCGGGCGGTTTTGCGTGAGCGCCTGATAGTGACTGGTGACCGTGGCGGGCGTGAGCACCGAGGAATAACTCGCAAACCCCATGATGTGACCATCCATCCGGTCCGCAATGCCCGCTCCCGCGGCATCCCCCGCCGCGCCCAGCAGCATCGTGCCGGTCAGCGTGAGAGGCACTCCGGTGAAGGTGTGGCGCAGCACTCCATTCACATACAGCAGCGTGTCCGTGCCATCGCTCGTGAAAACGATCTGCGATTCCTCATTCAGCGGAGGAGGCACCGGTGAATCATGATCGGCTATATTGTAGTCGGTAATACCGATGTGTCCTGTGTTAAAATTCTGCTCGAACTTCAGGCCCTGCGCGCCGCTGAGTCCCATCAGCGCGGACGAGGACCCCGCATCGCCGGCATTGACGATGAACTCGAACGAGCGGCTGCCCGTGAAATCCCCCACGGAGGTGAGCAGCGGGGCCGCGCCGGAGATGCCCGTGCCGGCGGTGCTGAAGTAAAAACTGGCGGACGGCGTGAGTCCGGCCTGGGAGGCCGCCTCCCAATCCGTCAGCGTGGCGGAGGCGATGGAACCAAAGGACAACGACAGCGCGAGAGTGCAGGAGGTCAGTTTCATGGGAGGAGGATTAAATGAAGGAGCCGTTAGTTTAATCCGCGATTGGAGCAGGAAAACAGGATTTTGAAATTGAGCAAAAGGGATGCCACCGGCTCTTCCCTCTGCTTCCGGAAATCGCCTCTCCGGACACTCCGGAATTTTTGCTAGTTTATATCTCTCCGTGAGATTAAGCCCCTTGCACCCGTACACTTGAAAGGTCGCACAAACGGACCGCGGACATCCGGCCGAGCGGAGCGAGACCGGCGAACACTTCTTCTTAAACCTGAGCCAATCCGCCCCCGTGCAATGAGCCTCTGTTTGAGACAGGAGGAACTCAGGTTGACGGGACGGATTGAAAATCCGCGGTCCGTTTGCGCGGCAGCGTCCTCTTCACGGGCGACTGGTCGCCTCATCCCCGGAGCGGCAGGTCCGGCGGCCCGGAATTTCTTTCACCCACCCATTGCTCCGGCAGGGGCCAACTGCCGGGCTCGAGTTCCGGCGGCAGCGGCGCGTAGTGGAGGCCGCGCAGCGCACGTTCCAGCGCGTTGTCAAAATCCGGCGCATAATAAATCAGGTCCTGGTACAGTTCATAGATCCTTCCCGCTTCGTCCACGCAGAGCGTGCCATCGCCGTCGAGACAGGCCACGGGAGTCAAACGGCTGCCCACTGCGGAGGAGCCGCAGCTCAGCACTTCCGGTTCCACCCAGGAAAGGCGGGGCCAGACACGGGACTGACCATTCGCCGGTGTCCGCAGGTCTCCAGCGACAACGTCAATCCACAGCCCGTCAAACTCCTCCAGAATGGCAATGGCCGCCGAAGTCAGAGGCGGATAACCGGTCCGCTGGTGAATTTCCACTTTCCTTCCTGGCGACCAGCCCGCCGCCTGCAGCCTCGCGTAAACGGCTGATGAGAAGCGGCACGTTGCCGCTTCCGCTTCCATTTCCACCGGCATGGGCTCGCGGGCATCGCGAAGACGTCGAGCGGGCTTTTCGGGTCTTTCCCCGTCCGTCCAGCCATACCTCATCCGGTGCTGCCGTTCCCGGGATCGAATCACGTTCGCAAGGAACAAAGGAAACGAAAAATGTTCCGGGACCGGAAAGGGAATGGCTTCCGTCCGCTTTCGCTCACTGTCCGCACGGGGAGCATAGACGAACGAAACATCCCGCAGGCCCGGGCGTGTCATCACAAGGCTTTCGTCCACGGAACCCGTCTCCTCCCTGACGGAAGTTCCCTCTGTCAGTTCGATCCATCCTTCCGGGGCTAAAAACACCAGCGCTCCGTTCCACCGCATAAGAGCAAAAGCCTGTCCTCTGTCATCCACAGAATAGAGGCCGGAAAGCCCGCGGGCCGCCTTCTCATCTGGCTCCAGAACAAAGGTCCCCGGATTCAAACGTCTGATCTCTTCCGCGTTTTCAAACGATTGCAGTTTTGGCCCGCGGCGCACCGACCCGCTTCTGTGCCAGCGCAGCAGCAGCCAGCCTGCGAGCCAGCACTCTCCGATGAGCGCCACGACACCGGGCAGACTGTCCAGCTTCTCCGCATTCACGCCGCCGTCCCTCATGGCGATGACCACGCCGATGGCCAGGAGCAGCGCCGTCATCACCCTTCCCCGTGCCGTTGGTCTCCGGGGAGGAGGAGCCGGTCTCCCGCGACTGCGAAACCCAAGTGTTTCCGCGAGATGCCGAAGCCCTCCCCACGACCAGAGATTATAAAACAGGCCATACACCGCCACCGCTCCGATCACGACTCCCTCATCCAGCGATTTCTTCCGCAAGACCAGAAACGCCTCCCAGCCGGCCGATATCAAAAACAAACCTGCACAGACGAGCCATTCCACGCTGCGCCGGATGACGGGCCTTTGCGCAAAAGCGGGCAATACCAGCGTGCCGGCAGCGGGTGAAGGGGGGACCGTTC
>DATAIE010000892.1:0-2066 GCA_036262875.1 Verrucomicrobiales bacterium | reverse complement strand
GGAACATTTCCATGGCTTCCTGCGGAAATCCGACGCGCTTCTTTGGATAGGGTTTTAGTTTGCTTTCGCGGCGGCACCCGGCCAGCACAGCCAGAGCTGCAATAGAACTCAACTGCAGCGCGGAGCGCCGGTTCATGCCGTGGGGGCTGGAGGGCTCGGAGTTCATCGATAGGTGGTGAATTTCCGGGGGTCGTAGGCTTCCCGCACTGCCTCACCAACGAAGGTGACAAGCAAAAGCACGGTCACCAAACCACCGAAGGCGGAAAGGACGATCCACGGTGAATCCTGATTGGCGAGACCGGTCTCCAGCAACTCGCCCCAACTCGGTGTGGGGCGCGGCAAACCGAAGTTCAGAAAATCGAGAGCCGTGAGTGCCGAGATGCCACCGGCCACCGTAAAGGGGAGAAAAGTTACCAGGGTGGACACTGTATTCGGAACGATGTGCTTGAAGATGAGGCGCATGGAACCCGCCCCGGAAAGGCGTGCCGCGGCCACATAGTCCCGGGACTTTTCCTTGAGAGTGGCAGTGCGCATATAACTTGCCTTGTTCGTCCAGTCGAAGATGACCATGATTGCCATCAGCAGGCCGATGCGCCATCCGGTAGTCACGTCCGCCGGGACCAGCGAAATGCTGATCATGACGATGTAAAGAAAGGGAATGTTGGACCAAATCTCGACGACGCGCTGACCGAGGAGGTCCGTAATGCCGCCGAGGTATCCCATAAGGCAGCCAAGGACGATGGCCACCATGAAGACAAACAGAGTGTAACCGAGAGAAAAGAGAAACACATTCCGGAAACCGTAAACCATCCGGGCAAAAACATCCCGTCCGGTGAGGTCCGTGCCCAGCCAGTGACGGTGTGAGGCATTCGGCGGCTGCGGGTGCGTAATGCCTGGCCTGAAATCACTGTCCTGCGGATCCCACGGAATGAGGGGCATGAGCACCCAGTTTCCCTTGTCCTCCCTGGCAAAGCGATCCTTCAGGGCCCGGTAGTCTGTCTCATACTGGTAGTCCTCTCCAAAGGTGGAGCCGGGAATAATGCTCCCGTAAGAGGGAAACCACGTCTTGCCGCCATAATGCACAATCAGGGCGCGATTGCTGATCCAGAGTTCGGAAACGAGCGAAAGCAGGAAGAGCACACAGAGGATGATGAGCGACCAGAAGCCCCGCCGGATGGAGCGGAACCTTTTGAGGCGTTTCCGAGTGAGCGGGTTCAGCGGCATGGTCAATGGAAGCGGACGCGCGGGTCAACAAGAGCGACAAGGAAGTCGCCGAGGATATTGCCCAGGAGCGTAAACACGGAGGCGAGAGTCACGATGGACATGACGACAGGGTAATCACGATCCACGATGGATTCGAACCCGAGGAGACCAATGCCATTAATATCGAAGACCCGCTCAATCAAAAAAGATCCGGTGACAAAAACGGCCAGAGCCTGTCCAAGATAGGTGGCGATGGGAATCAGGGCATTGCGAAGAGCATGGCCCGTGATCGCTTTGTGATAAGGCACGCCTTTGGCCACCGCCGTGCGCACGTAGTCCGCGGCCAGATTATCCATGAGCTGATTTTTCATCAGCATGGAAAGGAAGGCAAAGGCGCCGATGAGATAGCAAAGCAGGGGCAGCGCCGAATGGTGCAGGATATCGAGGACCTTTCCCCCCACAGACAGACTCTCAAAGTTGTAGCTGGTGAAACCTCCGGACGGAAACCATCCGTTGCGGATCAGGAAGCTGGTGACAAGCAGGGCTCCAAGCGCATACCCGGGAACGGCGAATCCCGCTAGAATGGCGACGGAGCTGGCGTTGTCCTGCCACTTGCGGTGCTTCAGCGCCTTGTATATGCCGAGCGGGATGCTGATGAAATAAGTGAGGAGCAGCGTCATCAGACCGTAGTAAAGAGTGACTGGCCAGTGGTCCAGGATGACATCCAGGACGGGCTCCCCGTAGCGGAACGATTTGCCGAAGTCCCCCTGGAGAACGCCGGAGAACCGCTCCCGGTAGATTTCCACCTTATCAATAACCGGGGGCGGCGGGTCGGAGGAGGGGGCAGCCGCATCCGCGGGAGG
>DATAIE010000891.1:0-4198 GCA_036262875.1 Verrucomicrobiales bacterium | reverse complement strand
CTCTTTGTCATTGTTTAGAAATTTGTGATGTCTAATAAAGAAGTTATTATGGAAATTATAGCATCATTGCGCTCCGCGTCCAGCGACCGTTATTCCCGCCGCCAATTTGGGTTTCGGCGGGCTTTTTGACGCGCACTGTTGCGGGCATCGGGAATTGTTTCGATCCTCTGGCACTATGGATGGAACGGGGGCCGCGTGACTGCCTGTTGCCTGACTTGCCTGACAAATTCAACGGGACCGGGAAGGCCCGGAAACCCCTCTTTCGGTTAGGCGAGGATTAACTGCGGTGCTTTCGTCGCGTTGCAGGGGCCGTGCCGTCGAAATTGACCGCGGCTGCGGAAATTTTTCCGATACAGTGGAAAAAGTTGAACGTATGTTCAGCAAATGAACGCCCATTCAGTTCCAGCTTCCGCTCTTCGACGGGAGAGAGAAAAGCAGGAGCGCCGCGCCGCCATCCTTGCCGCCGCGGAGCGTGTGGTTATCGCGCGGGGATTTGCGGAGACCTCCATCGACGGAATTGCCGGAGAGGCCGGTCTGGCGGCGGGCACGGTGTATCTTTATTTTCCGAACAAGGAGGCGCTGTTGCAGGAACTGCTGGGCAGCAAGGTCCGCCTGCTGAACAGCCGCGTCGAAGCTCAGACCTCCGGCGGGCGGCCCTTTGATGAAAGCCTGCGCGCCGTGGTGCGTGCCATGCTGGAGCACTTTGAAGAGCAAAAGGGCTTCTTTGAAATCTTTATCAAAGAGCGGATGGAAATGTCCCGCGGCGGAAAGTCGGACCCGGTGTTGAAGGAAATGGAAGCGGGGGTCGCGGGAGTCACCCGCTGGATCCGGGCGGCGCAGCGCGCCAAAGAACTGGCGCCGGGAGAGCCGAGGCTCCGGGCCGTTGCCCTGCGGGGGCTCGTGTTCCAGTTTACCCGGGACTGGCTGCGCAGCGGTTGTGTGGGCCGGCTGACGAAGTATGCCGCCTTCGTTACTGAATTTTTTATGAAAGGAGCCGCAGTATGAAGCCCGTCCGTTTGATCCTTCTCACCGCGCTGTCGCTGGCGGGATGTGCACCGGTAGGGCCTGACTACAAACGCATCGACGTTGAAACGCCCTCCCATTTTAAAGAGAGCGGCGTTTGGAAATACGCCCGTCCCGCGGATCATTTGCCCAGGGGATCGTGGTGGACCGTGTTTGGTGATTCCACCCTGAACCGCCTCGAAAGCCAGGCCGCCGCTGACAATCCGAACCTGCGGGCGGCTCTTCTGAGAGTGGAGCAGGCCCGTTTGGTCGCTCGCGGATCCCGGGTCGGGCTGCTGCCCTCCGTCTCAATCGATCCTTCGGCCACGCGCACGGGAGATGCGGACAACCTGAAGCGGTCAAACAACACCACCACGAATTTCGGCGGCACCCGCAATACCTTCAGCCTGCCCCTGGACGCGAGCTACGAGATCGATTTCTGGGGCAAGGTCCGGCGTACGATCGAGGCGGCAAAGGCGGACGCCGACGCAGCAGCCGCGCTGGCGGAAACGGCCCGCTTGACTCTCCAGGCGGACATGGCTCAAAACTATTTCACACTGCGTTCGGTACAGGCGGAGATCGATCTCCTGGAGGCGAGTGTGAAGCTGCGGGAAAAGGGCCTTGGCCTCGTGCGAAACCGTTTCCTCGGCGGTGCTACGAGTGAGTTGGATGTCTCCCGCGCGGAGACGGAACTGGCGGGAACGCAAAGCGAACTGGCCGGTTTGCAAAAGCGCCGCGCAGAGCTGGTGAATGCCATTGCAGTGCTGGCCGGGCGGCCCGCCTCCAGCTTTGATTTGAAAGTGAAGCCATTGGATGGCGCGCCGCCAGGAGTGCCGTCCGGGGTTCCTGCGGACCTGTTGCAGCGGCGTCCGGACATTGCAGAGGCCGAGCGCCGGATGGCGGCGGCCAATGCGAGGATCGGTGTCGCCAAGGCCGCCTTCTATCCCTCCATCCGCCTGCTGGGAAGCGGCAGCATGGAGTCCTCACAAACGAAGAATCTCTTTGAGAAAGGCAGCCGGGCCTGGTCGCTGGGCGGCGTGATCAATTTCCCCGTCTTCGAGCAACTGGTGAACCGCACCGTGTATGCCGGGAAAAAATTGCAGTACGAGGAGACGGCGGCGAACTATCAGAGCACGGTGCTGACGGCTTTCCAGGAAGTCGAGAACGGCCTTTCCGGACTGCGTCTGCTGGCCGTGCAGGCTGCCGCCCAGGAGCGGGCGGTCGCCGCGTCGGACAAGGCCGCCCGTCTGTCGAGCGACCGCTTCGAGGCGGGGCTTGTTTCCTATCTGGAAGTCGTGGACGCCGACCGGACCAGGCTTCAGTCGATGCAACTGGCGCGCCAAATCACCGGGCAGCGCTACCTCACTGCGGTGGGGCTCATCAAGGCGCTCGGAGGTGGATGGTGACCGGCTGGTCGCCCGTCGTCCTGACCTTTCAATTTCTCCAATGTTCCAATTCCCATGTCACCTCAGATCCCCCTCCGAGTTTCTCTGTCCGCCGGTGCTGCGATTTTGCTGACGGCCTGTCCTGGCAGCAAGGAGGCACCCGCCCCCGCAAAGGGCGGGGCCATGCCTCCGGTGCCGGTGAATGTGGCGCAGGCGGTGACCAAAGACGTGCCGCTGGAAGTCCGCACGTTCGGCAACGTCGAACCCATCGCCAGCATCGCCATCAAAGCTCAGGTGGGTGGAGAACTCATCGGCGTGAGCTTTACGGAAGGGCAGGACGTCAAAAAGAACGACCTCCTGTTCACGATCCAGCCGAAGCTGTATGCCACGCAACTCGCCCAGGCCAAAGCGAATCTGGAGCGGGATCGCGCCCAGGCGGCCAGCGCGCAGTTGAACCTGAAGCGTCAGGAGGAACTCGACAGGAAAAACTCCGGCATTAAGGAGGAACTCGAAAAAGCCAGGGCCCTTGCGGCTTCCAGTGCGGCGACCGTGGAGGCCGATGAGGCACTCGTCCTCATCGCGGAAACGCAGTTGGGCTATACCACCATCGAGGCTCCCATGGACGGGCGCACCGGCAGCATCCGCCTGCGGCCCGGAAACCTGATCAAGGCGGGGGATGATCTTCCTCTGACGACGCTGGTGCAAACCGCTCCCATTTATGTGACGTATGCGCTGCCGGAGAAGTATCTCGCCGCAGTTCGAAAAGGCATGGAAGGCGGCGAGGGATCAAAGCTGACCGTGATCGCCCGTGACTCCGAGGATGGCCATACCCTCGGTGAGGGGACGGTAACCTTCATCGCCAATACCGTGGATACCAGCACGGGCACCGTGATGCTGAAGGCGACCTTCCCTAACGAAAACCACGCGCTTTGGCCCGGGGCCTTTCTGGATGTGTCCACGCGGCTTTCCACGGATCGCAATGCCACCGTGGTTCCTTCGTCGGCGGTCACTATCAGTCAGCGCGGCACCCAGGTTTTTGTGGTGAAGGATGATCATACCGTGGAGTCCCGGATGGTGAAGGTGACGCGGACAGCGGGGCAGGAGAGCCTGCTCGAAAAAGGAATCGCGCCGGGCGAGAAAGTGGTCACGAACGGGCAGTCCCGCCTGCTCCCGGGTTCGAAAGTCACCGAGCAGCCTTCAGCTGCTCCCCCTCCTGCGCCGGAAGCAAAACCTCCCGCTGCCGCTGTGCCCCCTGCGAAGGGAGAGGCCGCTCCCGCCGGTAAACCCGCCGCCCGGAAAGGAGGCTGACCATGAGCGTCACCGACCTTTTCATTCGCCGGCCGGTCATGACCACGCTCGTGATGCTGGCCATCATGGGATTCGGCCTCTTCGCTTTTCAGAAGCTGCCGGTGTCGGACCTCCCTAACGTGGATTTTCCGACCCTCCAGGTGACGGCGAGCCTTCCAGGCGCCAGCCCGGAAACGATGGCGGCCTCCGTGGCCACCGTGCTGGAACGGCAGTTCACGACCATCGCGGGCATTGATAACATGACCTCGTCCTCCGCGCTGGGAGTGACGAACATCACCATCCAGTTCACGCTGGAGCGGAATCTCGATGCCGCGGCGCTGGACGTGCAGTCGGCGATTTCCGCCGCTCAGAGACTGCTGCCTCCGGACATGCCCAGTCCGCCTACCTTCAAAAAGGTAAACCCGGCGGACTCACCCATCCTCTATCTCGCCGTCACCAGCGAGACGATGCAGCTTTCGGACGTGAACGAGTTTGCGGACACGATGATCGCCCAGCGCATTTCG
>DATAIE010000890.1:0-2661 GCA_036262875.1 Verrucomicrobiales bacterium | reverse complement strand
ATTGTGAGTCAGCGCCTGCGGAATTTCACCGGGCCAGTTCCCCTCCGTAAGCAGCGCCTCCAGGAGTTCCGCCGCCGCCTCAGGGCGCGATTCACCGGTAAGTCCGGCGGCCTCCGCCATCGTTTGGTGAAGTCGTTCGAGGCGTGGATCGCTGGGTTCCGTCATGGTTTTCTTCATCTACACAGGCAGCGAAAAGGCAAAGCCGGCGGTCTCTTCGCAATCCAGGACGGCGGCGACTACAGACCGCACGGCTTCAACGTGGACCATTCCTGCATCCCCATGCTCCGCTAAGCCCTCCGCTCTCTCCGCGTCCTCCTTGTTAGCCATCTCTTCCCGTCTCCCGTGGAATTCCGGGCCGTCCCGCTCACTGCGCATCCACAATACTGATCGAGCGGCCCCGGCCGGTCATCCAGGCGGCTTTCACGCTGCCGTGGATCGCGGAAACCTCCTCCTTTGTCTGCAGCCGGTACTCCACCGTGTGGGCATGCGTCGCGATCGGATAATCCTTCTGCACCTTCCGCCACACCTTGTCCGTCCCGGTGCGTTCCGCCGCGGTATCCGCCAGTTCGGTGATCCGGTCCTTTACCAGTTCCGTGCCGCTGAGGGCACTGCCGATCTTCAGAGGCTCGATGAAATAAAACCGGGCACAGACCGACCCTTCCGTATCCACGTTCACTTCCGTTACCCGGCCTCCCGTCACGTTGAATTCATGAATGCTCACCGATGCGATCTTCCCCAGCGCGATCGTGAAGTTTCCCCCAGGCACCGAGCAGTCCCAAAAGTTAGTCTTGTTTTCCGCATCCGTCCTCTTGGTGTTCGTATTGTTTCCGGTGCCGTTCGGATTTTGCGGAGCCGGATTTTGAGCAAGAGCGGTCGCGATGACAGCCACGAAGGAGAGGGAGATGAGGCGCATTTTCATATCGGTGGAGGGAATGTTGACTGACTCACTATGACCGCCGCCGCAGCGGAGGAAAGCACCAAAACGGGAAACGTGTCCGCTCAAATGCGGGCTGGCCACCGGCTTTGAAATCGTGTTATCTGTCCCGTATGAAGAGGCTTCTTTTGCTGTTTACGATGCTCCTGGCAGCCCGTTCCGCGCAGGCTGAATTGCGTACCTTCAAAAACAGCAAAGGCGAAGAGATCAAAGCGGAACTGATCAGCGCCACCGAAACCCACGCGGAGCTGAAACGCGGGGACGGCAAAAAGTTTACCGTGGCTCTCGCTACCCTTTCCAGCGAGGACCAAACGTGGATCGCCGAATGGCGCAAAACGCACAAACACTACAAGGTGCAGACACAGGCCTCCGTGAAGAAAGGCAACACCCGCGAGGAAAAGGGCGGCGCGTTCGGCGGCAAAGACCGGAAAGGAAATGACTGCTGGTTTGTCCTCGAATTCAAAAACACCTCCTCCGAAGCCCTCACCGGATTGAAGATCGAATACATCCTGTTTGCGCCACCTGGCGTCACCGTGCCCAGCCTTTGCGGGACCTGCGACGTAGCGGCCATTCCCGCCGGAAAATCCGGTCAGGCGGCCACGGATAAACTCTTCGTCGATCAGGCCCGCACGGAGATTCGCAGCGGCAACGCCAGCGCCGTGCAGTTTTCCGAAAACACCCTCGCCGGCATTCGCGCAGAACTCTTCGTCGCCGGAAATCCCGTCGGTGCCTTCACCAGCGGCCGCGTGCCCGCCGATGCAGAGGAACAACTCAAACAGTGGCGGGAGAAAACGAAGCCCGCAAAAGACGCCGCACCCCCGGCGAAACCGTAACCCATTTCCCAGGGGCAGCAGTTGCCCCAGGCTCTTTCAGGGCAGAGCGGCGAGGATCAGAGACACAAGAATAAAACCGGCAAGGAGTACTTTCATAGGAGCGGGATTTGAATGTTAGGTTTTGTTCACCGGAAACATTGGAACGTCCGGTGTGATGACATGACTCTCCCACCCGCGTGTAAGCGCCGTATGAACATCCTGGCTGGAAATTGTATGCGGACAGTAATTTCCGGCACCGCTGCCAAGCCTCACTGCGAGTTCCCGCGCGCCAGCGCCGTGGACCTGATACCGTTTCCAAAGTTAATCAACAATCGACGGGAGGGAGCGCTTTGCGCTCCTCTCCTCACACCGTCCCATGCGCCCGCACCGGTCCGCCCCCGCTGAGCAAACGCCCGCGAGTCCCCCGCGCGCAGCGCCGTGGACTGCGGAGCCGGAGCGAAGCGGAGACAGCCGAAGGCAAACTTGTCACCGCTTTCCGTGTCCGGCGACTTGTCGCCGGGAGTTTACTCACGGTCGCTTCCCGGCTTCCCGGCTTCCCTGGTTCCTGGCAAGCCTCATCGCTGCGAGCCTTCCCCGCCCCACCTTATCATCTTTCCCCCGCAAGTCCCCCTCCGCCTTCACTCCCAATATTCGAATTGCGCCGGTCCATGGAATGGCTGCTGTAGCGCTTCGATTTTCATGTCACAGCACCGGCATCCGTTGCGCCCCATTCGGGCCGCCACGCCGCACCTCACCCAGGCGGCGTTCGCGGCCTTTCTCGGCGTGCCCGTCTCCGTAGTACAGGCGGTGGAAAGCGGAAAAGGAAGAATGACGCATCGGCTCGCCGCGCAGATCAGAGAGATGACCGGAGCCGACGAGGTGGAACTCCTGCGCGGTCTGGAAGGCAAAGCGCTC
>DATAIE010000889.1:0-2352 GCA_036262875.1 Verrucomicrobiales bacterium | reverse complement strand
TTCAAAAGAACACGCTCAAGCCTTTCTTCGGGGACAGCATCGACTACTCCACAGTGTTCATTTCGGACAAGAGCGGTGCGCAAAACCGCCCGTTCACCATCGCGTTCCCGGACACTAATCAGACGGTGCAAATCATGAACTGCGGGACCTTCTCGCCCACGGACAGAACTCTCATTCATGAGTCGATGCACGTCTGGCAGTCCCAGCACCACGCGGATAAATACGCCTTTATGAAGGCGGCGGTGGCCTGCCAGGCTGCGGCGGCGGCCAAAAATGCCAAAGAGGCATTCGTGGATCCGGACGTGATCCTGCACGGCGAGTGGCCTGTCCAGTTTCCCTTCAGCGCCTATGCCTATCTCTCCGGTTCCGATCTCGATGCCTACGGGGCGGAACAGGCGGCCAATGCAGTGGAGCACGGCAACAGCACCGTCTGCGCCACGGTGAAGGCGGCCTCGAAGAACACGGTGGTGGCCAAAAACACGACCAGCCTTGGCCTCACCTCGTTTGGCGACCGGCGTACGCCAAAGATCGTCTTCTAGGTAAATTGAATTGTAGCCGCTTGCAGGGGAGTTTCGGACCACCCTCGTTCGGAGGCTGCTGCGTAATCGAAGTCCGTCTTCAACGGCTACACCTTTAGACTTCTTCAGCCAGCGCGGGAGAGCGGCCGCAATTCAGGTGGAAATCGCCGGATTCCCGGCGATGTCTCGCCGCTCCTCTGCGGCTGACATGAAATCGCCTATCAAATCCGACGAGAGCGTGACGCTCTTCACCAGCACCGCATGGCCGTCGCGCACGATGCCCGGGGCCTGGGATCTCGAAATACGGGGTGTCATCTTCGAAGAGGAGAGCCGTCCGCTTCTGGCCGCCGGGATCACCCTGGCGCTGAACCTGAAGACGGAAAACCTAACCGAACTCGAGCGCGGCATTCTGAAGGAGCGTCTGAGACTTTTCCTTGTGGACAACGAACGGGGAAAAGCGCTCCCGGTGCGCATCGGCACGGAGGAGCATGCTCTGTCGCCGTCGGGTGCCAACGGTCATTTTTCCGGCATGATCACGCTGTCCGGCGAGGCGGTGGAGGCTGCGCTGCAACATGGCCGGATTCCCCTGCGGGCAGTGACGCGTCCCGGTGATGAACGGAAGTTCACCGGATGCCTTTGTGTCCTCCCGGACGGTCCGGAGCCGCTGGTCATTTCGGATATCGACGACACGATCAAGATCACTTCCGTCAGGAATTTTGAGGAGGCGAAAATGAATACCTTTTGCCGCCCGTTTTTGCCCGTGGAGGGCATGGCTGCGGTGTATCAAGCCTGGTCGGAAACGGGTGCCGGCTTTTGTTATGTGACCGGAAGTCCCTGGCAGTTGTACCGGCCGCTGGAGGCGTTCCGTGAAGCATTTGGATTCCCGGCGGGCGGCTGGCAAATGAAGCATCTCCGCCTCGCTGACCCTGAGACGATTCGCGCCTTTGCCGCGCCGCAGACCACTTTCAAGCTCCAGTCCATCGAGCTCCTGCTGGAGCGCTGGACACAGCGGCCTGTGGTGCTGGTGGGCGATTCAGGCGAGCAGGATCCCGAAATCTACGGCACCATCGCCCGGAAACATCCCGGACGGGTTTCCCGCATTTTCATCCGCGAGGTATCGGGCGACATCCGAGAGTCACAGCGGTACAGCAAGGCTTTCGAAGGAGTCGAGGGGATGAAGTGGCAATTGTTTCATACAGGAGCAGACCTGCCCCGGAGTTTGGATTGAAGACTCAATTGCGGCCCGGTTTCTTTTTCCGGTTCCGGCTTTCGCGTGGAGGGCGGCTTTTCCGGGGCTCACGGGCCTGGCGCGGGGGCCGGCTCTCGCGGGGTGGCCGCCCCTCCTTCCGGCTGCGGCGCGGTCTTTCGTCCGCCATGGGAGCACGCTCGACACCGGGTTTGCCGGTGATTTTGAAAACGACCGTGCCGCGCTCGCGCTCGATGCCCACAGGAACGACATCGATAATGTCGGACGCGCGGATGATCATGCGTCCGTTGCGCGAGACGAGGCAGTTGCGGGAGTGGTCAAAGCGGAAGTCCCCGCAGGCGGGGTCGCCGGCGCGGACGATGCCGCGGGTCTGGATGTCCACCACCTCCACGAAGAGCCCGATTGGCAGCACCCGCGTGATGACGGCTTTGAAGACCTCCCGTTTGCCGCTGGAGACGATGCGCTCGAAAAACTCCAGTTCCTTCATCCGTCGGCTGTCCATCTCGGCATCGGCGCTGGCGCGTTCGGTGGTGGAAATGTGTTCCGCCATTTCCTTCATGGCCGCATAGTCGGGCGTGCGGGTGGCGCCTTTGCTGCCCGGGGCGAGCGTCAGGTTCCCCAGCACGC
>DATAIE010000888.1:0-6621 GCA_036262875.1 Verrucomicrobiales bacterium | reverse complement strand
CCTTGATGTGGAGAGGCCAGATACAAAAACGCACCAGGAAGGTCAGCATCATGACCGCCACGCCGTAGCTCCCGATCCAACCGTAGAAAGTATTGAGAAGACCCAGGAAGAGACGGCTGAGGAGGCGGAACCAGCCATAGTGCATGACCTGGCGGAATTCCGTATCCAGTTCCTTGTCGAGCCGGTTGAGAACCGAACCGGAGCGCGGGCCGGTGTAGACCTGCCCCTTCCAGGTATAGGTCTCGTTGGTTCCGAGACTGAAAGAGCCCATGCCCACCGCGGCTTCGATGCCTTTGGCCTGCACGGGATGGAGGCCGGGATCGTCCCTGTTGATGAAACGCCAGCTCGACCATGTGGAAGTTTTGCCGTCCTTTTTGACATCCAGGGGCCGGATGAGCAGGCAGTAGTACTGGTTGTGCACCCCGCCAAAACTCATCTCCTTCAATTCGTTCGTGATATAGTCCCGCTGCGGATGGCGCTCCCACATCCCGAGGAAAGTGGACCGGTCAAACTCACCGGCATTGACTTCGACCGCATCGCCATCGGCGTAGGAGGTGGCGGCGGGCTCAATCCAGTCGTTGGCGTGGAGCTTGCCGAGGAGACCGGAGTAGAGGTAATAGCTGCCGCTCGCTTTATCCGCCGCTGTATTCTGGATGGTGACCTTCAGGTCCCACAGGTAGCCGAAGCCGTCGCCGTCCTCTGTTCCCTCCGGCAGAGCGTGAAGGGACCATTCCTTGGTAATTTTTAAACCTTTGCTGTCCGCCACATAGGTAATGGACCGGGGGGTCTGTTCCTTGACGGCGTAGGCGAGCTTTTCGATCTCCCCCGGGACGGAGCTGAGACCGCCGACCGGCCCCTGGAAGCGGCCTGGATCATTGAGAATCTGAGCCGTCTTTCCGGCATATTTGTTGCCGGGCAGGATATTCACCTGCTGGAGGGCACCCCCAATGTTGGTAAAGGTATACTCTGCCGCTTTGTTCGAAATCACCACGGTTTCCGGTTTCACCGGAGGCGTTGGCGGCGTTTCGGGACTGGTAGCCTCCGCCGGCTTCGAGGGATCGGTTTTGGTTTCGGCGGCGACCGGCTTTTCCTCCGCCTTTGGCGGAGCCGGACGGGTCATCATCCAGACGAGAGCCGCGGCGCAGAGCAAGACCGCGAGCCACTCAGTACGATTCATTTTCATAGGCGGGAGGGGGGAGAAATGACGAAATCAGAAATCAGAAACCCGAAGGAATGACGAAGCGGGGAGAATGCGGAAGGAAGGAGCCGTTGCTATTCGACATTCCGGGTATTTTTGGAATTCTGGATTCGGATTTCGTCATTGGGCGGGATGGAGGAGGGCGCATTCACCGGAGGAGTATTATTCACCACCTGTTGTCCCTTTCTCTCCGGAACCGGGTCATATCCACAGCCTCCCCAGGGATGGCAACGGCAGATACGGCGAATTCCCAGCCACGATCCCCGGAGAGAGCCGTGTCTTTCGACGGCTTCGAGAAAATACTGAGAGCAGGTGGGCTCGAACCGGCAGCCGGAATTGGGTCCGCCCAGTTTGTGCAGGACCGGGGAAATGAACTTTTGATAACCGCGGATGAGAAGCCGGAAAATCCATTTCATGGCGGCTCATGACGGAAGCAGAGCGGCGCGGCGGGCCAGTTTGATCCATTCCGCCTTGAGGGTCTCATACTCCGCCTGCACGGCACCATAGCGGGGAATGGTCACGATGAGATGCGGTGCGGTGATCTGCGGCAGAACGCCGGCAGTGATGGATGCCAGACGGCGGCGGACTTTGTTGCGGATGACCGCATTGCCAATCCGCTTTGTCACCGTGAATCCGAACCGGGCGTGCGGCTCATGCGGCAAAGGCAGGGCGGCAAGAATAAGGAGCCTTCCTGTCCATGAAGCACCCTGCTGGCGGACGGCGGCAAAATCGCGGGTGCGGCGGACACGCTGGGCGCGGGGCAGGGCCATGGAGAAGCGGGCGCGTTGACAGTTTCGTCCGGTCCGTACCGGCGTCAGGACGCGCGCGGCGGCACCGCTCAGGCCTGCGTGTGGCGGGCGTAATGAACCTCAGCGCCCTTCGGAAGGAGGCGCTTGCGGCCCTTTTGACGGCGGCGGGAGAGGCAGGCGCGCCCGTTTTTGGTGGCCATGCGGGCGCGGAAACCATGCTGGTTTTTGCGCGTGCGCTTCGAGGGCTGGTAAGTGCGTTTGGACATAAGACTGAATAAGGTGAGAGGAAGAGGATTTCCCGCTGTGGCCCGGAAGCGGCCCTTGAGGTTTCAGGGCTGAAAAGCGTTCCGGAGCCGGGAAAAGGGCGGCGAAATTAGCTTCCGGTCCCGGGTTGTCAACGGGGATGGAACAATTTCCAGCCCTGTTTAAAAATCCCCTTTTTGATTAAAAGAAACTAATTATCAAGCCCTGCGGCGACGGCGGGCCAGGAGACTTCCCGCCACGGCGAGAGACAGCGCGCCGGTGGAGGGCTCGGGAATGGTTTGCCACCCGATGTCCCGGAGAAATGCGAGATCGAGCTGAGTAATTTGTTTCCGCGTACCGACGGTGATGGCCGGGGACATGAGCGCCTCCTGCATGGTTCCATCGACGATGCTGGGGCTGTTCAGGCCGGCGGCAATGTGTCCTCCGGTCACGGCATTATTGCCGCTGCCGAGCAAATTGATCACGTTGCTTCCCAGCCAGTTGACGCCGCCTGAGACGTCCGCCGTCCACGACTGCGAGGAGCCCACTCCCAGTGCGTGCAGCATTTCATGCATGGCGACACTGTAGAAATCGCTGTGACCCGCGGCCACGGAGGTGCCGCTGTCAAAATGCCAGAAAGCGTTCAACTGAGTGTCGTTGTCCGTCACGCTGTCGTTGTTCGTATCGTTATCGAACCAGAGGTTTGCGATGGAGGATCCATAGGGGACGTTGATCTGACCCGGAACTCCCCCAAGAACGATCTCGCCTGCGAGCGCATTGATCGTCGGTCCGCCGCCACGCAGGCGTTCGGCCGTAGCGGCGGCATTGGCGGCATTTACGGCCCCCGGCCAGTCGGCCGCGTTGATCGCCGATCCGCCGGCACTGATCGCCTGAGAGCCAGGGCCCCCCTGGCCGAGAGTGGTGCCGGCCAATTCACGCATGCCCACGAAGATGCGGACCTGATTGGTGGCCAGCGTGGAAAGGGCAATCGTTTGGGCGGCGCCGGTGGAGGGATTGGTATACCCGAAACTGAAATCGTACGTCGCCGTGGCCGTTCCGGACGTACCCGTGGTAATGTCGTTCACAATCGCTCCCAGCGTGGAAGTGATCGCGCTTTGAATGTCATTGCGCGCTTTTTCCAAACTCGCTTTCGCTACCGGGTGGGTATTGAAAAAATTGTCAGTGGTGATGTCATCCGAATAATCCAGTAAAATGGTCAGGGCCTGAGCCCTGCCGGATAACAGTAACGCGGTGGCACAAAGGGCGGCGGAGGATCGGAAGTTCATGGCTGGTCGGCTGCCGTCCGATACACAAGAAACGCTCCCGGTCAATATGCGCCTTTCCGGATTCGCCGGAAATGTCAGGGCATTTGGAGAGACGGCTCCGGAAGCATCGCCGAAGGCTTTTGGGCTGCGGTGGCAAGCTGAGCGCGACACCGCTTTCGACGGCAGGCTGTGTATCCGGTCTATTAAGGACATACAGGGGCGATCCTAACGGTTTTTGGATGCAGGCACCCGCGGTGAAAATCATCTCCCAAAGCGGCGTGGCGCTATCGCTTCCCGCCGCAGTCCAAGAGTCTCCGGCTGTGCCGGGTGGCATTTCATTAACAGGGACCGCGCTTGCAGGCTTTGTCATTTCCAGGCGCAGGCTCCACAAACATGTCAGGACCCCGCCGGCTCTTTACTTCTTTTTTTTCGGACGGTGCTCGTTGCGGAAGTGTCCGGGGGGGACGCCGACCTTGTTTTTGAAGACGGCGCTCAGATATTCCACATAGCGGAAGCCGGTGCGGTCGGCGACCTCGGCGAGCGGGAGATCCGTCAGGGCGAGCAGTTCCTTGACGCGCAGGATCTGCACGCGGGTGATCTCTTCATGGGGGCTGCGGCTGAGATGAGTCTTGAAACGTCCTTCCAGCAGGCGGCGGGAAAGTCCGGCATCCCGCACCACGTCGTCCACGCAGATCCCGTCGCAGGCATGTTCCCGGATGAAACGGACGGCGCGGGCGACATTTTGATCCTCCACGGCCAGCACATCCGTGCTTTGACGGGTGACCAGGCCGGTGGGAGCGGTGAGCGTGGCGGCTGCGGGGACTTTTTCACCCGCCATCATGCGGGAAAGGAGGGAGGCGGCCTCATAGCCGGTGCGCATGGCATTGGGAATAATGCTGGAAAGCGGCGGGTAGGCGAGCGTGCAGAGCAGTTCGTCATTGTCCACGGCCAGCACGGCTGCCTCGTCCGGCACGAAGATGTTGTGACGGCGGCAGGCGTCGAGAACGAGCCGGCCCCGGATATCGTAACAGGCGAAGACGGCCACCGGGCGGGGCAGGCCCTTCAGCCACTGGCCGATGGCGTCCATTTCCGCATCCTCATCCTGCCCGGCGTGCGGAGGAGGGGCATACTCGTGGACAGGATAGCCGGCTGCGGCCACGGCGGAGATGTAGGCGTTTCCGCGCATGCCCGACCAGACAAAACGGGGATCGCCGCACCAGGCGAAGTGCTTGAAGCCGCGTTCGAGAAAGTGGTCCACCGCCATACGGGCGATGCCGGCTTCATCGATCTCGCAGCAGGGGAGTTGGGGCAGGAGGCGCCCGGCACTCATATCGACCGCCGGGATTTGCAGGGCGGCCACGGCTTTGGCGATCGAGGGATTTTCGATCCGCGCGATGACGCCGTCCCCCTTCCATTTCTTCAGCCACGGGGGCGGCTGGTCCCCGCGGCCCTGCTCGGCCAGGTAAATGGACCACGGCTTGTTTTCCCGAATGAACGCCTGAATACCGCTCAACAGACCCCGCGCGTAGGCATTCGAGGTCTCGATGAGGAGGGCGACTTTCGGAAGAGGGGGCATGAAGACAGACCGCCGCCGCCCGGGGTGTCAGGCGGCGGCGGGGCCGGAGATTCGTCAGGAAAGAGTGAAGGCGGGCAGCTTCACGATGATGCCGCCCTTCATGGCCGACTCGTGCGCGCAAAGGCCCACGCAGGTCCAGTTGGCGGACTGGCGGGCATTCGGGAACGGATCGCGGTTCTCCACCAGAGAGGAGACGATTTCGTGGGCGAGGTGAGGGTGGCTGCCCCCGTGGCCGGCGCCCTGCGTGAAGCTGAGGTGCGTCTTTTTGCCCAGGTCGTAGACGCCCTTGGTCGTGAACGGCTGGATTTGTTTCGGCAGGAGCTTGGCATAGTCCGGCGCTTTGACCTGTTTCGGGATTTTGTCTTCGGGCAGTTTGGCGCGGTGCATGATGAGGGAATCATGCTCCACGAGCGGCCACTCGATGGACGACTTGTCGCCGTAGACGTCGATGCTTTCGCGGTACTGGCGGGCGGTGTCGAAAAGGCTGCGGATGATGCGGGCGGAGACGTCGCTCTTGCGGAATTTGATGTGCGCGGATTCCACGGCGAAGGGGCTGCCGTACTTTTTGATGAGGTCCTTGGAAATGGTGCCGGAGCCAAAACAGCTCACGTATTCCGCGTCCGCACCGGCCATCCCGCAAACGGGTCCTACGCAGTGCGTGGCGTACCACATGGGAGGCAGCCCCGGCCAGTAGTTCGGCCAGCCCTCCATGTCCTGCTGGTGGCTGGCCTGCACGAACTGGAGCTTTCCGAGGATGCCTTTGTCGAGGCACTCCTTCATGTAGAGATACTCGCGCGCATAGACGACGGTCTCGGCCATCATGTATTTGAGGCCGGTCTTTTTGACGAGGTCCACGATTTGCTTGCACTCCTCGATGCTGGTGGCCATGGGCACCGTGCAGCAAACGTGCTTCCCGGCCTTCAGTGCCGCGATGCTCTGCCATCCGTGGTCGGGAATGGGGGAGTTGATGTGGACGACATCCACTTCCGGGTCCTTGAGCAATTCCTTGAAATCCGTGTAGCGCTTCTCAATTCCAAACGCGTCGCCGATGGCGTCGAGTTTCTCCTTCGAACGCTGGCAAATGGCATACATGTTTGCCTGCGGATGCCGCTGGTAAATCGGGATGAACTCCGCGCCAAAGCCGAGTCCGACGATGGCAACGTTGACGGTGGTGTATTTCTTTTTGGGTTTTGCAGGCATGGCTGTGTTGGTGTGACTTGAGAATTTGCGCGCAGTGTGAACGCTTTCCTCTAAGGAGGCCAGACATTCTTGCGCATTTCGAATAAGAAAAAGCACAGCGTAAAGCGGTGCCGGGTGGTTTGTGAGGGAGTTTTCCCTTTCCGGCGCGATTGCAGCGGGGAGGAGGATGGATTATGAAAAGGTTCCCTTTCGCCATGAAACGATGTGCCTTTGCCATACCCTGGTCAGTTGCTGCCGGGTGTTTGTTTTTAGTCGCCGCCGCGATGCCGGTGCAGGCGGGGGCGGAGGTGCATGTGAGCGGGTCCTTCGGTGAAGCGGGAGGTAAGAACGGCGATCACTCCGGCGCGGAAAACGCTACCGCCACGGTGACGGACGAGTCGGACTATTCTG
>DATAIE010000887.1:0-2205 GCA_036262875.1 Verrucomicrobiales bacterium | reverse complement strand
ACGGCCTGGTTCGGATCGAGAATTGCAGTGAGGAGCCAGTCCACCGGCTTGCTCGTGGTCATCGCAAGATCAGGACCCACTGCGAAGCCCTCGCCGCGCACCCGGTGGCAGGGAGAGCACAGCGATGTAAAGAGGATGTGTCCGCGTGCGGCATCGCCGGAGAGGCCTGCGAGATTGTTATAGCCCGCGATCACTTTGGCACGGTCATCGGAGGAGGGCTTCAGTTTGGGAATTTCGATGCCGGGCATCGGCGCGTCGCGTTTGTTCAGGCTGATAAACAGCGGATCACCTGGCTTCAGAGAGGATTTCACGGCGGTGAGCAGCGCTTCATCGCGCGGATACTGGCCGGCCAGTTGCCGCAGCACCGGCACGGCTTTCTCCGCGGGCCATTCGCCGAGGGTGAAGGCGGCCTGCATGCGCACTTCGGCATCGCTGTCGCTGGCCAGGGCGGCGACGGAATCGAAGAGCACGGCTTCATTTGTCAGGCGCTCACTTTGTTGCAGCGCCTGGATGCGCACGCCGGGATGAGGATCATTGAGAGAAAGGCGGATGTCCGCCGCCGTCAGCACGCCGAGCAGTCCCATGGCGGCGAGCGCCTGCGTCCTGACCTGGGGCGCATGATGCACGGTCAGCAAATTTCGCAGAGCAGGCGCGGTTTCCACCGCCTTGCGTCCGGTGAGGAGCCGCTGCGCTGTATCCCGCTGCCAGCCGCCGGGCGAATCCATGGCGGCTGCGAGTTCGGCATTGGACATCTTTGCCAGGTTGGGAACGGGACGGCGCGGTGTGCCTTCCCGCACGATGCGGTAGAGGCGGCCCTTGTCCGCACCCGCGCGCAGATCCAGCCGCGACTGCATTTCCGGTGAGATCCATTCCGGGTGCTCGATGACAAACCGGTAAAAGTCCGCGATGTAGAGCGCGCCGTCCGGGCCGCAGCGCAGAGAGGTGGGGCGAAACCAGTTGTCCGTGCTCGCGAGGAATTCGCTGCTCTCCTCGCCTTTGGCCCGGGTGCTCTTGAAGCCCGCACCCTCCGGCGAAAGCACTTCCTGGTGAACAGCATTGTGCACCGGTTCACTGATAAAAACACTGGAGCTGAATTCCGGGCCGAAGGTTTCATCGCGCCACGGGCACGGGCTGCACGCGCTCGTTACATGGCCCAGCGACCACGGCTGGTTGGGGCGCTCGAGGGCCCTGCTGACGGCAAAGACCCGGGTGGGATCGGGATAGTTCGCCAGTTCATGCTTCACACCGCGCACGGCGAGCTGCGGATTTCGTTTCAGATAGTGTTCCGGCAGGGTGACGTGCCAGAGCCAGGTGGGATTCGCGTTTCCAAACCAATGACCCCAGTCATCCCGGCGGCGCTGGAACTGCGAGGAGGCGGAGACGGCTTCGATCGCGCCCGTGTCCGGACGGAAGCGGACATCGCGACCGCTGATGTTGAGGGAGTTTTTTGTCAGGGTGGAAGTGACCCTGCCTCCGCTGTCGCCGTTCGCGCCGTAGATCCAGCCATCGAGCCCGTATTCGAATCCGTTGAAGCGGTGCTGTTGATTGCCGGGCGTGAACCCGGTGAACAGCACGGTCTTTTTCTCCGCGCGGCCATTAGCGTCCGCGCCTTCTGCGTAGAGAATGTCCGGCGCGGCGGAGATGAGCACTCCGTTGCCCCACGCCATGATGCCGCTGGGGAAGGGGATGCCATCGAGATAGACGGTCGCCGTTTCATATCTTCCATCGCCGTCGGCATCTGAAAGCCATTTGATGACGCCGCCGGGAGTTCCTTTGCCATCGATGCCGCTGGGATAGTCGCGCATTTCCACCACCCAGAGCCGCCCGTCCGGCCCCCAGTCAAAAGCCACCGGACCGGTGACGACAGGCTCTGCGGCGGCGAGCTCGACTCGAAATCCTGGACGCACCCGGAATGCCTTCAGCGCCTCCTCCGGAGAGAGCGGCGGCGGCATGTCAAAGGCCACCAGCGTCTTCATGCGGATCTTCATTTTCGTTTCCTTGCCTTTGCGCGAGATGATGAGGTTTTCCCCCTCTGCGGAGACATCCATTCCGGACAGGACGGGCACCTCCTCTGCGGCTCCGGTGCGTTTGGCGTCGCGCACTTTTTGAGTCCAGCCGCGCTGCCAGCCGAGGTCTTTTCGCTCGCGCTGCATCCACAGATAGATGGCGATGCGGTCGGGGCTGGAGAAAAGCAGATCATCATAG
>DATAIE010000886.1:0-4648 GCA_036262875.1 Verrucomicrobiales bacterium | reverse complement strand
GTGGAATAATTGAAAAGGAACACCGCAAATCCCGCCGGCGTTCCATTTACGCAGCCGATCAGCGTCTCAGCATACGGGCGGGGTCCAAAAAGAGTGGACCTCAGCAAGTCCTCCGTCGCGCTGACCTCATGCGTTAGATTTTCGTATTCCGCCAGTTCACGGATGAAGGCCAGGATTTCGGGCACATCGTCAGGGGTGGCGGCGCGGATGGTCAGGCAGGCGGACATGCGGCCTGCCATTCCGTGTGAATCCGGCGGCTGCAATCGGGTTCCGCCGGTCACGGGCGGGGCCGGGCCGGAGCCGGCTGTGCAGTCAGCGTGGGAGTAATACGGGGCGTTCCGTCCTCGGCGAAGGTCAGGCGGTCCATGCGAAAGGTTCGTTTTCCATGGCCCGGGCCTTCTTTGCCGGTTTCCCAGGCATGATAACACATCCACCATTGGCCCGCACTGTCTGCGAACACATGCTGGTGCCCGGGGCCTGAAACGGGACCGGCGGAGCGCAGGATGGGATTGGCAGCGCATTTTTTCCACGGACCGGTAAGAGAGGGAGCCGTGGCGCAGCCGACCGCATAGGTGCCATCGGCAAAATTTCCGCCCGAATAAAAGAGATAGCAGGTCTTTCCCCTCATGAGGAGGGTAGGGGCTTCCACCACATGTCCCTCCCATGCGGCGTCATTCTGAATCACCGGTTTCGGACTTCCCTCGAGGTGCAAACCGTCGCGGGACAGGCGTTGAATCCAGATCCATGTTTTTTGACGGATGGCATTGCCGTCGTTTTTCCACAGCAGCCATCGCGTGCCGCCGGGATCTGTGAAGGGGCTGGCATCGATGGAGCCGCCGGCATCGGCCTGACAAATCAGCGGGGTGGCGGCCTGGTCCGCGAACGGCCCGGAGGGTGATTTGGCAAAGGCGGCACCCACCGCCTGACGGCCGCTCTTCCGGTCATGCGCGGTGAAATAGAGCACGTAGCCGCCGTCGACCGCGGCTACTTCGGGAGCCCAGGTTTTCCCTGGCCCGGCCCACGGGGGCAGTTGCGGCAGCGCATCCGGCATGGGCTCCCAATTTAGCCAGTCCGCGGATCGCATCACTTGCACGTGTGAGGCCCGCGAATTCGTGGCGAATGCAAAGACACTGTCTTTCACCGTCAGGATATACGGGTCCGGAAAATTGCGGGGAGTCAGCGGATTCCTGATCTCATCCCCCGCACCGGCGGGGCTCACGCCCCAAAGGAGGCAGGCCGCGACAGGCGTTAGCGAAAAGAGAGGAGAAACAGTCATCCCGTCATAACGGGCGGCGGGAAGAGGCCGTTTCATTTTTACCGAAGGAGCGTTCTTGCCCGGTTGACGCCCCGGAGGGGATAGCGGAAGCGTCGCGCTTTGAATTTCCATAGCTCCTGTCTTTTTCCTTATCCCGCATGAAGCTCACCATCATTGGCTCCGGATATGTCGGTCTCACCACCGGCGCATGTTTTTCTCAGGTGGGGCACCACGTGATGTGCGTGGACAACAACCCGCAGAAGATCGAAAAACTGCTGCGCGGAGAAATCCCGATCTATGAGCCCGGGCTGGAGGAGATCGTAAAAGAAAATGTGAGCGCCGGCCGGCTGAAGTTCACGTCCAGCACCGAAGAGGGGGTTGAATTCGGAGATGTGGTGTTCATCGCGGTCCCGACCCCTCCGAACGCCGACGGAAGTGTGGACCTGCGGTTTATTGAAAAAGTGGCGCGGGAAATTGCCGCCGTGCTCAAGTCCTACAAGGTGATCGTCGACAAGAGCACGGTACCCGTGAAGACCGGCGAAAAGGTGAGGGATACCATCAAACGGTATGCCCCAACGGTGGAGTTCGATGTGGTGAGTAATCCGGAGTTTCTTCGCGAGGGCTGTGCGGTGGAGGACCTGATGAACCCGGACCGGATCGTCATCGGTGTGAACAGCGACCGCGCTCTGGCGCTGATGCAGAAGGTGTATGAGCCCTTCGTGGCTCCTGTGCTGGTGACAGACATCAACAGTGCGGAACTCATCAAGCACGCGGCGAACAGCTTCCTTGCGTTGAAGATTTCCTACATCAATGCCGTGTCGGCGGTTTGTGAGGCCAGCGGTGCGGATGTGGAAAAGGTGGCGGAGGGAATCGGGATGGATAAGCGCATCGGACGCCAGTTTCTCAATGCCGGGATCGGTTATGGCGGCTCGTGTTTCCCCAAAGACATCGCCGCGTTTATCGCCATCAGCGATCAACTGGGCGTGCCGCTGAACCTCCTGAAGGAAGTGGAGAAGATCAACAAGGACCAGATGCAGCGGTTCCTCAAAGTGGTCCGGGATTCGCTTTGGGTGCTCGGTGAAAAGAAGATTGCCGTCTGGGGGCTCGCCTTTAAGAACAATACGGACGACATCCGCTGTTCGGTAGCCATCGATCTCGTGGAGGCACTGGTGAAGGAGGGCGCGCAGGTGACGGCCTACGATCCCAAGGCGATGGAAAATGCGAAGGGCCTTCCGGTGGCGGAGAAAATCAAGTTTGCGGAGAGTCCCGTGGCCGCAGCGGACGGTGCGGAGGCACTCATCATTGCGACCGAATGGCCGGAGTTCCGCCACCAGGATTTTGCGGAAGTGAAGAAGCGGATGGTGGCCCCTCTGATTTTTGACGGACGAAACCTGCTCGATCCGGTCACCATGACCGATTTTGGATTCACCTACCGGGGCATCGGAAGGGGACAGTGAGGCGCGGGAGAAGGTCTACAGTTCATTGACTTCCGCCTCCGCATACCATGCGATGGTTTCGGCAAAGGCGGTGTGGAACTCCCTTTCAGGTGACCAGCCGAGTTCTGCGCGGGCCTTGCTGCTGTCGATCGCATAGCGGCGGTCGTGGCCCGGGCGGTCTTCGACGTGCCGGATAAGGCTCGCCGGCTTGCCGAGATGGGCGAGGATCATGCGCACGATGTCGATGTTCCGGCGTTCATTCCCTGAGCCGATGTTATAGATTTCGCCGGAGCGGCCATGGTCGAGTGCGAGCTGGATGGCGGCGCAGTGGTCCTCCACGTGAATCCAGTCCCGGACATACAACCCGTCGCCGTAGACCGGCAGCGGGTCATCCCGCAGGGCACAGAGGATCATGCGGGGAATAAATTTCTCCGGATGCTGCCGCGGGCCAAAATTGTTGGAGCAGCGGAGGATGACGACATCCTGGCCGAAAGTCCGGTGATTCGCGAGAGCCAGCAGATCGGCGGAGGCTTTGCTCGCGGAGTAGGGGCTGGATGGAGCCAGCGGCGTGTTTTCCGTAAAGAGGCCGGTTTCCCCCAGCGAGCCGTACACTTCGTCCGTGGAAATTTGCACAAACCGGATGCCCGCGGCGCGGGCCGCCTCCAGCATCACGAAAGTGCCATTCACATTGGAGTGCACGAAGGTCCGCGGCCGCGCGATGCTGCGGTCCACAAAACTCTCGGCGGCAAAATGGATGACCGCATCGAACTTTTTCCCTCGCATGATTTCCGATACCAGTTCCGCGTCCGCCACATCCCCCTGATGAAACTGATAACCTGCGCCGCACTCCGCTTCGATCCCGCGGAGATTCTCCGGATTTCCGGCATACGTCAGGAGATCGATGTTGGTGATTTCGACATCCTCCCGCTTCAACGCACGGCGAATGAAATGACTGCCGATGAAGCCGCAGCCTCCGGTGACAAGGTAATGCATGGATAGAGAGACACGGTGCGTCTGAAATCGCGTCGGGCAAGGAAAAGCGGTTGCCCGTCCGCCACCGGACCGGCATGAACTGGGATACTTATGTTTACCGGCATTGTCGAAGCCACAGGTCGCGTTGCGAAGCTCCATGCCACTGCGGAGGGCGGGCGTCTGGAACTGGACGGCGTGCCTTTTGCCGCGGACCTGAGTTTGGGTGAGAGCGTGGCTGTCAACGGCTGCTGCCTGACCGTTGTGGAATTTGAAACCGGCACTGTGAAGTTCGACCTGCTGCGCCAAACGCTCGATCTTACCAATCTCGGTGACCTGCGTCCGGGCGAACCAGTGAATCTTGAGCGGGCCATGCAGGCCGGCGGGCGGTTCAGCGGACATTTTGTGCAGGGGCACGTGGACGGCACCGGCTCCATCCTCGCGTGGGAGCCGCGCGGCCAGGACTACCGGCTGGAAGTCAGTATCCCGGCGGACCTGCACCGGCTGATCATTCCCCGCGGTTCCATCACGCTCGACGGAATGAGCCTGACCGCCGCGGAGAAGGGAGCAGGAAGTGTCACGATTTGGATTACACCGCACACCCGCACCGTCACGAACCTGACGACGGCGTTCCCTGGCCGGCGGTTGAATGTGGAGATCGATATGATCGCCAGGTATGTGGAGCAACTGCTGGTCTTGAGAGAGGAAGCCGGACGTTCTCCCGCTACCACTCCGTAAATCCCGCCACGGTGGCGGCATCCAGTTTCTTCACCACGGCGCAGACGAGATTCACGGCGCTCAGGTAGTCGTTGATGTCGATGATGCTGTTGTGGCTGTGAATGTACCGGGCGGGAACGCCGAGGACGACACAGGGCACGCCGGTACCGGTGAACTGGAAGCTCTTCGCGTCTGTGCCGCCGGATTTCCTCACAGCGGCCTGGTGGGGAATGCCCTCCGCTTTTGCCGTGTCCGTCACGAAATGGACCAG
>DATAIE010000885.1:0-1783 GCA_036262875.1 Verrucomicrobiales bacterium | reverse complement strand
GGAAGTCCGCGGGCCCGCCTGCCATCTCTTCCGGTCATCCGCCGGTGATACCGCTTACCCCGGCTCAGCGGGCCTCGCTGCTGGTGCCCTTCGTCATCGTGCTGGCCGCAGGGGCACTGCAATTTTCCGATGTCCTGCGGCTTTCCGGCCTGCGGTTTTCCGAGCCTCCCGACACCATGGGAGCGCTCACCCTGGGGGCGGCGTGGTGGCTGTTTCCCTATGGCGGCGGAGGGACCGTGGCCGCCCTCACTGCCCGCGTGACGGCGGCCAATCCGCCGCGACCGGTGGGGAAGGGGACGCGCCGTGTCTTCGGAGGGGTGTGCCTTCTCTGCATCTCCCTGGCGATCCACTTCCTCGCAGGGCTGTGGCTGGATTCCCCCGGCGTCGTGGACTCCGGCAGCCGGATCGCGCGATTCTACGGTGCTGTCCTGCTGCTCCTGGCTGCGTGGTTGGTCTGCCCGCTGCGGGCCCGCTGGCGGATTACGGAGGCCGCGGACATTTATCCGGAGTCCCCACCGCATCCCGCGCCCAGCGATGTCTGACGGAGTCGAATGCGGTGTCCCCTGCGCCCTCCGCCGCCCTTTGAATGAAACCGCTCCCCGCCTCACTTTGCACTTTCCTCCCGGGTCCGATCTGCTCAGACATGACCCATGACCGATTTTGACCAATGGCTCGCGCTGCAAAAGGAGCGCGTGGACACCGCCCTCGACCAACTGCTTCCCCCCGCGGCGGAGCCGCCCGGCACGCTGCATGCGGCCATCCGGCACAGCATGTTCGCTGGCGGAAAACGGCTGCGCCCCATTCTCCTGCTGGCGGCGTGCGAGGCCTGCGGAGGAGATGCGGAAAAGGCCGTCCCGGCCGCCTGTGCAGTGGAGTGTATCCATACCTATTCACTCATCCACGACGATCTCCCCTGCATGGATGACGATGACTTCCGCCGGGGCCGTCCCACCTGCCACAAGGTGTACGGCGAAGCGGTGGCCGTGCTGGCCGGGGATGCGCTCCAGCCCCTCGCCTTCGAGCTCCTGCTGCAGTCCTGCCCGTCCATTGCCGCCGCCCTCGCTCACGAACTGGCCACCGCCGCGGGCTCCCGCTTTCTGATCGCCGGGCAGGTGCGGGACCTGGAAGCCGAGGGAAAGCAGGTGTCCTTCGATGAACTGCGCACCATTCACGAGGGGAAGACCGCCGCTCTTCTCACCTGCTGCTTCCGTCTCGGCGCCATGATCGCAGGCGCTTCGGCGGAACAACTCCAGGCGCTCACCACGTTTGGTCACGCCCTGGGTCTCGCCTTCCAGGTGGTCGATGACATTCTCGACTGCACCCAGTCCTCCGAAAAACTCGGCAAGACCGCCGGAAAGGACGCCGCCGCCGGCAAGAGCACGTATGTCAGCATCCTGGGTCTTGAGGCCGCCCGCAGCGAAGCCGCGCGCCTCACGGAAGAGGCGCACGCCGCTCTGGTGCCACTGGGAGACGCGGCCTCCCGCCTGCGGGAAATCGCCGATCACCTGCTGGCCCGCGAGATGTGAGGGTCTGCTGGGGTGTATTCGATGGTGAGTGGATGGACCATGGAAAGTGACTGGACAATCGAATGAATTCTCCCGGCGACAAGTCGCCGCACCCGAAAGCGGTGACAAGTTTGCCTTCGGCTGTCTCCACTTCGTTCCGGCTCCGCAGTCCACAGCGCTACGCGCGGAAGAGTGCGCGCGCCGGCTCCCCCGGGGCGAAGCCCCCTGGACTGCGGGAACTTGTTACCGCTTTCCGCGGCTGGCCGGACTTGTCCGGG
>DATAIE010000884.1:0-2411 GCA_036262875.1 Verrucomicrobiales bacterium | reverse complement strand
GGCGCCTGGACGAACCCTCCCTTCCCTGAAGCCCCCAAACCGGCCGGGAAGTAAGGAACTTGTTAAGAAAAGGACCACGGATATTCTGTCCGCCCCGTCAACCCGGGCAACTCATTGCACCGGGCGGATTGGAAATCCGCGGTCCTCTACTGCTTTCCGTTATAACAGAATACTCTTCACCACTTTGCACGGGTCCACGCCGGTCAATTTGGCGTCGAGCCCCTGGAATTTGACGGAGAATTTTGAGTGATCGATGCCGCAGAGGTGCAGCAGGGTGGCGTGGAGATCATGCATGGTCACCACATCCACCACGGAGCGGTAGCCCAGCTCATCGGTGGCGCCGTAAGTGATGCCCGGCTTGATGCCGCCCCCGGCGAGCCAGAGGCTGAAGGAGTTGATATGGTGGTCACGCCCGGTCCCCTGACCCATGGGCGTGCGACCGAACTCACCGCCCCAGATGACCAGCGTATCCTCCAGCATGCCGCGCTGCTTCAGGTCCTTCACCAGAGCGGCGCAGGCCTTGTCCGTATCGAGCGCCGCTTTGGGCATCGAAGTCTCGATATTGGCATGGTGATCCCATGCCCGGTGATACAGTTGGATGAACCGCACTCCGCGTTCCGCCAGACGGCGGGCCAGCAGACAGTTGGAGGCAAACGAACCGTCGCCTGGCTCCTTGACCCCATACGCCTCCAGCATCTGCGGTGACTCCCCGCTGTAGTCCGCCAGACCCGGCACGCTGGACTGCATACGAAAAGCCATCTCATACTGCGCGATGCGCGTCCTCGCCTCGGCGTCCTCGTGCTCCGCCGCCGCGATGCCATTGAGCCGGTTCACCTCGTCCACCACGAGCCGCTGGGTGCTTTGGCACACACCTTCCGGATTCCCCACATAGTGGACTGCATCGCCACGCGACTGAAGCAGGATGCCCTGGTATTTGCTCGGCAGAAACCCCGCGCTCCATTGCCGCGCGGAAACCGGCTGTGCACCGTTGTATCCTTTGGCCTGCGACATGAGCACGAGAAACCCTGGCAGGTTTTCCGATTCCGCCCCCAGTCCGTAGAGCAGCCAGGAGCCCATGCTCGGACGGCCCTTCAAAATGGAGCCGCTGTTCATGAACGCCTGCGCCGGATCGTGATTGATCTGCTCCGTTACCATGCTGCGGATGATGCACAGATCGTCCGCGATGCCCGCAATATGCGGAAAGAGGCTCGATATTTCCTGACCGCTTTGACCGTGTTTTTTGAATTCCGTAAACGGCCCGCGCGCCGTGAGCACCATGTTTTGCAACTGCGCGAGTTGCTGTCCCTTCGTGAAACTTTCCGGGAACGGTTTGCCGTGCAGCTTCTTCAATTCCGGTTTCCAATCAAGGCTCTCAAACTGCGAAGGGCCACCCGCCATGCACAAATGGATCACGCGCCGGATGCGCCCGTGATAGTGCGGCAGCGCGCCGCCCATGAGCTTTTGCAGCGCTAAAGCCCCGAGGCCAAGACCGCTGCTCTTGAGAAACGAACGCCGGGCAATGCGGCGCTGAAAGTCGCCAGTGTCGAAACCAGTGATCATGGTTAGTAACGGGTAATGGTTTCGTGCAGATTCAGAATCACGCGGCAGACGCTCGTCCACGCGGCAAGTTCGACCTTGTTGGCAGCATCCTCCGGTTTTGGCGCGATCCCGGTATTCAGCAGTTTGGCTGCATCCTCAGGCCGCTTCGCGTAGGCCGAACGCGCCTTGCCGAGGAACAGGAGCAGCCCGTCCCGCTCCGGTGCAGAAGGCAACCGGGCCAAAGCCGTGCGGAAGGCGGCATCCATCCGCGCAGTGTCGTCTTTACCCGCGGCCACCACCTTCACCGCCCAGACCCGCGCGGCCTCCACAAACGAAGGATCGTTCAGAAGCGTCAGAGCCTGTTGCGGCGTATTGGCCACCGTGCGCATGGCGATGCAGTCCTCCCGGGAAGGCGCGTCGAAGTTGGCCAGCATGGGATGAAGGAACGTCCGCTGCCAGTGCATGTAGACGCCGCGGCGCCACTGGTTGGCGTCGGCATCCGCCGTATAGGTTCTGTCAGGAAACTGGAGGCCGCTGTAATAATCATCCGGTTGATAGGGTTTCACCGGCGGCCCACCCATCGTCAGATTGAGAAGACCGGAAACGGCGAGTGCATTGTCGCGCACACTCTCGGCCTCCAGCCGGCGGGCATTCTGCGAAGCGAGCCATCGATTCAAAGGATCCGCCTCGCGGGTTTCAGGCCGGGGAGTGGACTGCTGCTGATAGGTATGGCTCATCACGAGCAGCTTCACCATGTGACGGATATCCCAGCCGCTTTCCATGAACTCCACCGCCAGCCAGTCCAGAAGTTCAGGATGCGACGGCGCCTCTCCCTGAGCGCCAAGGTCATCCACCTGGGCACTGAGCCCGGT
>DATAIE010000883.1:0-4396 GCA_036262875.1 Verrucomicrobiales bacterium | reverse complement strand
AAGCCGGATGTCATTTATCTTTTGCGCATCCAGATGGAACGGCAGCGCGACCAGTTTTTCCCGAGTCTGCACGAGTATCATCGCATCTACGGTGTCACCGAGGAGCGCCTCAACACCATCCGGCAGCGCGGGATCTACATCATGCACCCCGGTCCGGTGAATCGCGGAGTCGAACTGGTGGATGCCGTCATGACCTATGAGAAAACGCTGATCAATCAGCAGGTCGAAAACGGCATTGCCACGCGCATGGCGGTTCTTCACTGGCTCCAGCCACGGACCACCGTGAGAGAGATCGATTGACCCGGTGGTGATGAGGCATAGTTCCTCCGCCTGGTCATGAAACACCTCCTCCTGCTTCTCCTGTTATTTCCCCTGGTTTGGGTCCGCGCTGCCGATGCCGAAAAAGAGGTAACGAAATCGCAATGGAACGGATTCGACCGCCTCGATTTCAAGGTCGATGGCCGCGCGTGTCTCCTCATCCTCCCCAAAACACCGGCCCCTGGCAATCCGTGGATTTGGCGAACCGAATTCTTTGGGCATGAACCGCAGGGCGACATCGCTCTCCTCCAAAAAGGTTTCCACGCCGCATACATCGATGTGCAGAACATGTATGGTGCTCCGGTCGCGATTGGACACATGGAAAAATTCCATGCCGTATTGACCTCCACCTGGCACCTCTCAACCCGTCCGGTGCTTGAAGGGTTCAGCCGTGGCGGACTCTTCGCTCTCAACTGGGCTCTCGCTCATCCCCAACAGGTCTCCTGTCTGTATCTGGATGCTCCCGTTTGCGATTTCAAAAGCTGGCCCGGCGGTTTCGGCAAAGGCAAAGCCTCGCCGGACGACTGGAAACGCTGCAAACAGGTCTACAACCTGGCTTCGGACGAGGACGCAAAAGCCTGGAAGCTGAATCCCGTGGATCAGTGCGAAGCCCTTTCGAAAGCAAAGATTCCCATCCTGACCATCTGCGGAGACGCGGATGAAGTCGTGCCGCTCGCGGAAAATTCCGCGCTCCTCAAAGAGCGGTGCGGCAAACTCGGCCTCGACGTCACCCTCATCACGAAGCCTGGCGGAAAGCACCATCCCCACAGCCTCAAGGACCCCGGACCCATCGTCGAGTTCGTCCTCAAATACACCCCCGCGAAGTAGTCCCCGCGCTTCGGCTGTTGCGCGTGGTCAGGCCGTTCGCATCATCGGCACAACTCTATGTCGCTTCCTGATTCTCTCTTCTCATTGTCCGGCAAAACCGCGGTCGTCATCGGCGGCACGGGAGAATTGTGCGGCGCGATGGCCGAGGGACTGGCCGGTGCCGGGGCCGAAGTGGTACTCGCAGGACGAAGTGAAGAAAAGGCAAACGCGAGACTGAAACGGATCACGGACGCGGGCGGGCGCGGCTGGTTCGCCTCCGTGGAAGCCGGTGAAAAAGCCAGTCTGGAAGCGCTGCTGGCAGACGTGGTGGCGCGCTCGGGCGGCGTGCATATCCTCATCAATGGCGCCGGTGTCAATTCACCCACGCCCTTTCTCGAAATTCCGGAGGAGGAATTCGACCGCATCCTGCAAGTGAATACCAAGGCCGTCTTCCTTGCCTGCCAGGTCTTTGGAAAGTACTTCGTGGAGCGGGGCGGGCCGGCCTCCATCATCAATCTCGGCAGCATGTCGGGGGTGGTCCCGCTGAGCCGTGTGTTCACCTATTCGCTGAGCAAGGCCGCCGTGCACAATCTCAGCAAGAACCTCGCACGCGAATGGGCTCCGCTCGGCATCCGGGTAAACACGCTGGTTCCCGGATTTTTTCCCGCCGAGCAAAATCGCAAAGTCCTCAATCCGGAACGGGTGGAGAACATCATGCGGCACACACCGATGAAACGGTTCGGGGAAGCGCGGGAACTGATCGGGGCCACGCTCCTGCTGGCGTCGGAGGGAGCCGGCAGTTTCATCACCGGCTCAGAGATCATCGTAGATGGCGGCTATCACGCGATGACTATTTAATACCCTGATGAAGCGGTCTGCGCTCTTTATTCTGTTAGGCATGATGACGCTGGGGGCCTGTCGCAGTGCTCCCCGCCATTCCTCCGGACCGCCTCCGATTCCCTCCGGGCTCTCTGTGCGCGGCCAACTTCCTGGACGGCTCGACCTTTCAGACGGTTCCCGCTGGCAAGTCCAACCCGCAGGGCAAAGTGCCTCTCTGCGGTGGCGGCCCCGCGATCCTGTCAGGGTCGTGCGGTCCGGTCATCCGGCGTGGCCATTTCTTCTCATTCACAGTCCCTCCCGCACCGCCGCGCTCGCCCGGCCGGCACCCTCCTACTGAATCCCATGCAACGCGTCCGCCTGTCCGCCTCCGGTCCTGAATTCTCCCGCATTGCCTTCGGCACATGGCGGCTCCTCAGTGATGCGAATGCCTCCACTCCGGAGGGGCTGCTTCGCCTTCTGAAATTGTGCCTCGACCTCGGCATTACCACGATCGACACGGCGGAAATCTACGGACTCTACCGGGTGGAGGAACTCATCGGGGCCGCCCTGCGCCTCGATCCCGGCGTGAAGGCGCGCATGGAAGTCGTTTCCAAGGCTGGTATTTATGTCCCGAGTGAATTCCACCCGGACCGCAAAACCGCCTTTTACAACACCGGGGCGGACCGTTTGGTAAAGAGCGTGGAAAAGTCCCTGCGGTTCCTGGGAGTGGAGTGCCTGGACCTGTTCCTCATCCACCGCCCTGACTGGCTGACCCGCGCAGAGGACACGGCGGAGGGGCTGAACCGTCTCCTGCGCGACGGCAAAATCCGCAGCGCCGGCGTCAGCAACTACTCCCCGGACCAGTTCCGCGCGCTTCAGGCCTTCACGAACGCCCCGCTGGCAACCAACCAGGTCCAGTTCAGCCCGTTTTGCCTGGACCCTATCTTCGATGGAACATTCGACCAGTGCCAGGAGCACCGCATTCACCCCATGGCATGGTCCCCCACCGGCGGCGGAAGACTCTTCCTCGAAACGGACGAGACGGCCATGCGCCTGCGGGAGACAATGACCTCCCTCTCCGCGAAATACGCGGGGGCTGCTCCGGACCAGCTTTGCTACGCGTGGATTCTGGCGCACCCGTCCGCGCCCATTGCTGTCACCGGCACAAACAAAGGGCCACGCCTGCAGTCTCTCGCCGCTGCCGACTCATTGATCATCGAACGCGAAGACTGGTTTGCCCTCACGGAAGCGGCACGGGGTAAGAGAATCCCTTAGCCGCCATGGGGTTTTCCTCCCATAACTGAGAGGAAAAACAACAAGTGGCCATAATTTTTGTAATTAACTCTTGTCAGTAATCGTCATCCAGAGTTTAATTGGGACGTCCAGTTCCCGATTCACAACATGCGGTTTAAGCACTTTCTCTACATGGTCACCCTTGCCTGCGCGTTCGCAGAAATTGGAATGGCCCTGTACGCGATGCACTGGGGTGCCATCGTAAAAGAAATCGCCTACGCGGAGCACACGCAAACGGAGGGGGAAATCGCCATTGTCCGGGCTCTCAACATCGCGCTTCCGGCGGGCGTTTGTTGTATCGCGCTGCTGCTCTATACCTGGAAAGTGGACAGCATTGGGGCATTCGCATTGTTCCTTGCGATCGTGATGCACATGATCGGGGTAGACCTCAATGTGCGTGCAGTGAAGAAAGTTTATGGGGCCGGAACCCCGCTGGCCAGTGTGACCTGGTGGGCGCCAAAGGATGATTCACCGCAGGAACGAACGGTCCAAAGTGAGCGCAATTCCTGAGGCGGGCGGCGGTTGAAACTTGCGTGCGCACGGCCAGATGCGATAGCCTGCCCATGATGCTGCGATTGTTGTTTTTCACCCTGCTGCTGCTGTCCGCAGCGACCCGTTCCGGCGCGAAGCCAGGAGTGATTCTGATCACCGTGGACGGGCTGGGCTGGGGAGATCTGAGTGCCTCCGGAAACGCCCAGGTGCCCACTCCCCGAATAGACAAACTGCTCGCCGGGAGCGCCGTTTTTCGCGACTTCCACGTCAATCCTCTGGATGCTCCTTCGCGGGCCGCTCTTCTTACCGGACTGTATCCGCTCCGGGCCGGCGTGTGGGGATGCCACAGCGGCAGAAACCGGCTGCGTCCCGGACTCCTAACAATGTCCTCGCACTTGAAAGGGGCCGGATATTCGGCGGCTCTGTTTGGCACGTGGGCACTCGGCGACAATCATCCCAGCCGGGCTCTGGATCAGGGATACGGCCTGGTATTGACCCATCCCGGCGACCATCCCGGCGGCGTGGCTGACTTCTACTCGAATGACGGGGACGATGACCTGTGGCTGCTGAATGGAGAGGCCCTCGCGCGAAAGGGCACGCCGGTCACGGTTTGCTTCGATGCCGCCATCAGTTTCCTTCAGAAGAGCGCGGCCCAGCCGTTCTTCAT
>DATAIE010000882.1:0-6140 GCA_036262875.1 Verrucomicrobiales bacterium | reverse complement strand
AAAAGTTCCCACGCACCCGGAAGCGACTCTTTCGGCAGTCCGGATGTCAGGAGCACCAGTTCCAAAAGGCCCTCATGATCGCTGGGCTTCAAAGCCCGAAGCGAAGCCGCGAGAGCCGTCAGAGCAGGGTCCTGCGGCAGCGCACCCTCTTTCTTCCCCGTCGTTTCCTTCGGGGGCACAGCCAATGCGGAGACGGAGGCCTGCATTTTTCTGTTTTCCCATGCCTGCAGCCCAACCGGCGCGGTGAAGGCCACCAAAGCGGCTGCCGCGGTGAGAAGATAAGAAACGGAGAGGCCCGCCAGCGGTGCCGACACCGCATACGCCGCGATGGAAACCTTGCCGGAAGCGGGTAGCGCCGCGTCCGCCAGCGAACGCACCACGGCGGCGGAAGCCGGCCCGCAGAGAGGTACCGTCAGCAGAGTTCCCAGCATGACCGAAGAGACCGCTACTTTCCGGTGTTTCAAAACCGACGCCAGCCGCTGGAGGGCTCTGCTGAGGCGCTTCTGACACGCGGCCTCCGAAATCCCCGCGGTGTGCGCCATGCCGGCCACCGTTCGCCGCTCGAAGAAACGCTGCAGAAGCAACGCCCGGTCCCCTTCCCGCAGCGTATTGAGGGCACCATCAAGATGCGGGAGGACTTCCTGCCAAAGTGCGGATTCGTCTTCATTCATGACCGGCGGGTGGAATTGATCCGTGAATTGGTCCAGCCTGCGGCGACGGCGCGCCTCGCCTCGCACCGCATTGGCCGCAGTGAGCAGAGTGGTGCGGTGCAGCCACGCCGCCACCACCACCCGGCCCGACGCCAGCGCTGCGGCTTTCTTTGCCGCGAGGCAAAACACCGTCTGTCCAATCTCTTCACCGAGGGGCAGATCGCCGCCCGCTGCCCGTGTCGCCACTCCCAGCACCCACGACGCATGACGCTGCACAAATTCACGGAACGCCTGCTCCTCTCCCTGGGAAGCGTAAGCGGACAACAGTTCGGAATCGGCGGGTGCATTCATCGGTTCGACCCCAAGTGTCCGTCGAACTTCCATCCAGACATCCTTTTTTCAAAAAACACGACGAAGGTCCCTCCCCGGCGGATTTGCTAACGCCTCTTTGTCATACAAAAACGCATTCTTCACGTAAAATGCGCATTGCAGCCGCGGCCCCGCGCGTCTTTGAATTTCCCGAATACTTCGACGCCATGAATCCGCCACTTCTTCTCCGCGCTGGTCTCACCTCCTGCTTTTCCCTCCTCATTCCCGCAATCGCCGGAGCGGATGAAAAACCGGCCGCCACTGAAAAACCGGCCACCGTGGAAGCGAAAGTCACCACCGGATTCAGCGCGGTCGGCGCGGGTTTCAAGCTGGACCCCGTATTGCCCCCCGCCATCAACGACGCCGCAGAAAAAGCCACTTTCTTGCTGGTGGATGGCACGCGCGACGGAAACGGCGGAAGCCTCGACGTGCTGCACGATGGCAAAGTCCCCGCAGGGGACGACGTGCCCGGTTCCAACTTCTTCTTTGCCGGCGGCAAGGGCGGGCGCATCGCCGTGGATCTCGGCAGTGTGATTTCCGTTCAATCGGTCGCCACCTATTCCTGGCATGGCGGAGTCCGCGCGCCGCAGGTCTATAAACTGTATGGTGCTGACGGCACTGCCAAAGATTTCTCCGCGGCGCCAAAGACCGGCACAGACCCCGCCAGCTGCGGATGGAAGCTGATCGCGAGCGTCGATACGCATCCAAAGCAGGGCGAGCCCGGTGGCCAGCACGCAGCGTCCATCACTTCCGCAGGCACCGGTGCGCTCGGTGACTTCCGGCATCTGTTGTTCGACATCCAGCGCTCTTCTGAATCCGATCCTTTTGGCCAGACCTTTTTCAGCGAGATCGACGTCGTCGATGCCAAAGGTCCGGAACTTCAGCGCCTGAAGGCCCAGGAGCGCATCGTGAAGCCCTACCCCGCGCCGGACGGAAAGTTCCGCTACGTGGTGGATTCCTCCGCTGCCCCCGACCTGGGCGAGTGGGCTGAAAAGAAACTGATCCCCGTCATCCACGAGTGGTATCCCAAAATCGTGGAGATGCTGCCCAGCGATGGTTACACCGCACCCGCCGAAGTGCTGTTCCAATTCAAAACCGACATGAAGGGCACTCCCGCCTACGCCCAGGGAAATCAGATCAGCCTCAACGTTCAGTGGTTCCGCAAGGAACTGGACCGTGAAGCGCGCGGCAGTGTGGTCCATGAAATGGTGCACGTGGTGCAAAACTACTGGATCGCCCGCCGCAATAACCGCAACGCCACCCGCAACCCGGGCTGGATCGTGGAGGGCATTCCCGACTACATCCGCTGGTTCCTCTATGAGCCGCAAACCAAAGGCGCCGAGATCACCGAACGCAACTGGGACCGTGCCAAGTACGACGACAGCTACCGCACCACCGGCAACTTCCTCAACTGGATCACGAAGGACAAATCCAAAGACCTCGTCAAAAAACTCAACGCCGCCTGTCGTGAAGGCAAATACACCACCGACCTCTGGAAGGAGTGGACCGGCAAAACCATCGAGGAACTGGGAGCCGAATGGAAACAGGTGAACGGCGAACGGCTTGGGAAGATCAAGAAAGAGCCGACGCCCGCGAAACCCTAGCGGACTTTGCCGCAGTCCAAAAAGCTCCCGGGTTGAATCCCTTAGAGCGGTTCAAATTATTCTGTAGCCGTCGGGAAGACCAACTGATCCCGGGTCACGCGGATCGTCTGCTCTACGGGCACGCCGCCCTGACCTGGACGCAGGACGCGCAGGGTGACGCTTTCGCCCGCTTCACCCCGCAGATTGAGCACCGCCGTTTCGAGGGACTGCTGGTATAATGAAACGGGCTTTCCATCCGGACCGGTGACTTCCACGATGCGGTCGCCACCCTGGAGCCCGGCGCGGGAGGAGGCACTGTCCGGCAGGACGTTGGTCACCAGGGGAAAGCCGTCCTCAGAGGAAAGCACCGCTCCAATGCCGCGGGGAGTGGCTTCATAGATGCGGTCGTGAGCGGCTTCGCGCTCCGCGGGATTTGTGAGGCTGTCAGCCCATGCGAGCGCATCCCGGGTTCCCTGAGCGGCCTTTGCGGCGGCGAGTCCGCGCACCATGTCGAGACGCGTGGCGGGATCCGTTTCACCAGAGAGAGAGGTCGCCACCCACTCCGCATTTTGATAGGAGGCGGCAGCCCATGGAAAAGTCCGCCCGGCGGTGTTCGCAGCGTTGGCGGGATCGGTCATCCATTTGCGGGCGGAGGCGGGATTCCCGCCGGCCCAGTCGGTGAGCACTTCATCGAGGAAACGCCGCCGCTCCCATTCCGTCAGACCGGAAGCGAGAGCCATCGCGCGCTGAGGATCGGTCGCAGTGAGACGACCGGCGAGAGCCGACAACAGTTCCAAACGGGACGGGTGATTTTTGAAAGCCTCCACCCACGCCTCCGCTGCGCCCGGGGCAGCGTCCGGCGACTGGATCAATGCCAGTCCACCCTGCAGCACCGCGCTGCCATTCCGCATGTTTCCTTTGAGGGCTTCGGGACTCGTTCCCAGCCATGCCGCCGCCAGTTCACGGAGGGCCGTCGATTGATCCACACCTGAAAACAACAGCGCCTCGGCAATCGCGTCTTTGGGAGTTGCATGGCTGGCAAGGTAGTCGAAGAGCCCGCGGATCAACAGTTGGCGTTCTTCCCCTTCCTTTGCGGCCATAATGCGGCGGCGCAGTTCATTCGGATCTTTGCCTGCCAGTTCGAAGGCATCGGCGACGCGGGCAGAGGCAGCGAGATGGGTAGGCAGTGCGTGTGCAGAGGCTGCTCCTGAGCCAGGATTTTTAGCAGGGGCCGGTGCCGGCGCAATGACCGGAGGGTGACTGGCGGGCGCGGGCCTTTCTTTGGGAACCGTCAGGAACGCGAGCCCAAACCCGGCGGCTCCGGCAGCGGCAAGTTTACCGCCTTCTTTCAGCCAGCGCGGACATCCGGACGGAGGGGACGGGAGACCTTGCGACATGCGGTAATAAGCCATCATCCCGGCAGCAGGTAAACCGGTAAACACGGAACGCCCTGTCAGTGAGAAATCGCTTGGAGCCTCCCGCGGCTCCGGCTAAAACACCGCACCGCCCCGGGCGCACACCTTCCTTTTTCGCAACCACCAACCAACCACCCACACACCATGCCCAAAGTCACTACCAACGGAATCGAGATGTATTATGAAGAGCGCGGCAGCGGCGATCCCGTCATCTGCATTATGGGCATCACTGCGCCGGGGGCCGTGTGGGAGGCGCACGCTTCGGTTTGGGAAAAGCAGTTCCGCTGCATCCTCGGCGATAATCGCGGAGTGGGACAAACGGACAAACCGCTGGGCCCCTATTCCAGCGCCATGATGGCGGACGACTACGCGGGGCTCATGGACGCACTCGGCATCAAGCGCGCCCACATCGTCGGATGCAGCATGGGCAGCATCATCGCGCAGCAACTGGCCCTGCGTCATCCTGACAAAGTGAAAAGCGCCATCCTCATGTGCAGCTGGGCACGCCTGGACCGCTACGGCAAAGCGGTTTTCGAGCATCTCGCTACGATCAAAGCGCACCTGCGTCCGGAGGACATGATGAAGTATGTGCAGTTGCTCATTTTCACGAAGCCCTTCTGGGACAATGACGAGTGCTACGCCGGTGTGACCCAGGGCCAGGCCGATGCCGCCACCGGAGCCGCTCCGCAGCCGCTCCACGCCGTGGAAGCCCAGGCCGCCGCCTGTATCGGGCACAACGTGCTCGATCAGTTGAAGGATATCAAGGTCCCCTGCCTGATCATCGGCGGGAAAAACGACATCTTCACTCCGCGCTGGATGGCCGAGGAACTGGCGGCCCATATTCCCAACAACGAACTGCACCTCTTCGACAACGCCGGCCACGCATTTCACTGGGAATGCCTGGAGGCATTCAATGCGAAGACCACGGAGTTCCTGTTGAAGCACAGTTGACCGGCCCGGCGGACCGCGGGCATTCCGTCCGCTCCGACAACCATCGCCCTCCCTGCGCCGGGGCGGACAGGATGTCCGCGGTCCGTGCAGAGTCTGTGTCCTCTCTCACGTCCTGGCTGCTTTCGAAATTCGATGAACACTCCCTTCTGGCAAACCACCGGCCTGCTCCTTATATCGAACCTCTTCATGACGTTCGCCTGGTACGGTCACTTGAAGTTCAAAGGCAGCATCTGGTGGGTCGCGGTTTTGGTGAGCTGGGGCATCGCGCTGTTCGAGTACCTGTTTCAAGTGCCCGCCAACCGCATCGGTTCCAATGGAGGGCTTTCAGCCGCTCAATTGAAAATCCTGCAGGAGGTGATCACGCTCTCAATGTTCGTGCCTTTCGCCATGCTGTATCTGAAGGAGCAGCCGCGCCTGGATTTTCTCTGGGCGGCGCTGTGTCTGTGCGGGGCGGTATACTTTGTCTTTCGCGGCGGGAGTTCTCACTGAGAGGTCTCTTTTTGATGTTGTCCCGCACCGCTGAAACCGCCCTCGTTGTGATCATCTCTCACCGATGGAGACGATTTCGCCGGCAGATCGAATTCCGTTTCCGGCACCGGCTTGTCTTTGCCCGTGGTCGCTTGAGCGGAAATACCGTCTGACCGGCCTTTCACAGCCGGCAGCGGAAGCGCAGGAGGATCAGGGTCGTCATTCATGCCGCTGCTGCTGCACGGGATATGCCCCGTTTCCCCCTTTCGCCGCGCCGGCTCGAAGCGGGCGGAATGCACGCCCCTTCCCTACGGAAACGCATTCAGTCCCCGTTTTACCTGCACGCAGATGAATCTTCGCGCCACTCCTCCATTGTTTACCGAATAGCCCTGGACGCCCCCGTCTCCCACGATGGGGTTCGGATTTTCCTGAGTCCAGTGGACCAAATCGTCGCTGGTAAGCACGCGATAGGAGCGGTCCCGAATCGTGGGGAACGTCACGGAGATGGAGTTTCCGTTTTTGTAGTGGGTGACCTTGAGAAAGGACCCTGCATCGAAGGGATCTGTGCCCGCAGAGAGTTCGTCCGCATCCGACACCCCGTCAGAGTCACGGTCAAATTCTCCCTGCATCCGGCCAAAGCGGACCGCTTTAACACGGAATACTTCTGTCGGATGGTCATTGACGGCCCGGATGACAAGTTGCGC
>DATAIE010000881.1:0-7673 GCA_036262875.1 Verrucomicrobiales bacterium | reverse complement strand
AAACGTCAGCCCCAATGCTTCGATCGACAGTGCGTGCTGAGAGAGGGCTTCCTGCTTCACAACCACCCATCGAATTTTGAAATGAATCCCATGAGTTCTCCTGTTCCCTTTGTCTGGACTGACTTTGTCCGGAACAAACTGAAAACGCTGCAATTCGGCTCCGTGCAGATCACCGTCAACGAAGGTCGGGTCACGGAGATCGAAACGGCAAAGCGGTCCCGCGAGAACCTCCCTGCCCCGCGCACGGGAAGTGTGCAGTCCGGCAATCCACTGTCCCGGCGCAGCCTTTCCTCCCGGCACCAGGCCCCTGCCACGAGTATTGGACGACGGTAAGAGAATTTTTCCAGGCTTTCCCTAACCAAACCAATTCCGAACCGCCCGTGCCGGGCCTTCAAGGCAGTTTCTCCGTCGTTTTGAGCTTCAGTTGGCGGCGCAGAACCCTCGAAGGCGAAGAGCGGGTCCACCACGCGAATGACATGCCGGTGATGTTCCGGCCGGCGGTCATTCGCAAAGCCAGCCCGTCCGGTGCCACGCGCCGGACGGGCGGCTCACCCCTCATCCTTTTCCCTCATGTCTTCTTTTGCCCAGGCCGGATACCCGGAGCCCTTCGATTCCCGTCAACTCCGTGCGCTGTGTGTGCTGGGCGTCACCGGCAGTTTCACAGAAACGGCCCGGCGTCTGAACCTGACGCAATCGGCCATCAGCCATTCCATCAAAGCGCTGGAGACGGAAACCGGCCTGCCCCTCATCGAACGCAGCGGACGCCGCGCGCTGCTCACGCAGGCAGGCCAGTCACTTACCCGCCGGGCGGAACGGATTCTGCGGGAAATGTCCGGTGCGCGCGGCGAACTGGAACAGCTTCTCCGCTGGGGCGGCAGCCGGCTCCGGGTGGGTGCCAGTCCCACCGCCTGCCAGTATCTCCTGCCCGCCGTGATCCGGGAATTTGGCACTCAATTTCCCCGCTGGAAAATCGAAATCATCTCCAGTGACACGCGCACGGCGTTGGAGGGCGTGCTCGACGGACAACTGGACCTGGCTCTGTGCATGAAGAATCCCGGCTCCGGTGCCGACACGGAATTCCGGGAACTCTTCTCTGAGGAAATACGCCTCGCCATTCCGGCGGGTCATGCATGGGAGGGGCGGAAGATCATTCCCGCCGATGAGATCGTCACCGAACGGCTCATCAGTTATACGGGGGCGAGTTTTCTGCCCCATCTCATCAAGGCGCATCTCGCCAAAGAGGGCGTGCGTCTGCCGGACCCGGCGGTCGCGCTGGGCAGCCTTGAGGCAATCAAGGAGATGATCAAGCTGGGCATGGGAGTGGCTTTTATCCCCTCCTGGGTGGCCACGCGGGAAGTCGCAGCAGGCACGCTCCATCTGTTGACCGTGCGTCCCGGCAAGCTGCTGCGCCGCTGGGGCGTCGCGTGGCGACGGAAACGTCCGCTCTCTCACGGAGAGGAAACCTTTATCAAACTCAGCGCCTTCTACGGGACTGAACTGACGACCGGTGATTCCAAACTCCTGACGCTCAAGGAGGCTCCTCCCATCGACTCGGCGGCGTGAGTCCAGCCCATGCCGCCCTTCTAGTTTTCACAAACGAACAGCACAGCGAACGCGGAGCGTGAGTGGCGCTCCGCAGACTTCAAACCATCCCACCTCCAACCACGTCTCCCGCTATGAGCATCTACCATCTCAATCATACGGACGGTCACTGGATTCTCACCGGTGCCGCCGAACCCGGGCCGCTGGCCAGATTTATCACCAGACCGGAGGCTGTCCTTCACTCCAGTCAACTGGCAAGGGAAACCGGCGGATCGCTGCAGATTCACGGGCAGGACGGAGACGTCGAGGAAGTGCGCAGCTACCGGTCTCCGCATTGCCGCGGCGAAGTTCCCGCCACTTTCGGTTCGTCCCCCAACCCGTTCCTCTCTCCACAATGAACCTCTTCCCTCACGAGCGGACGGAGGAAACCGCAGTCGATGTCATCGGTGACGTTCACGGTCACGAGGAGGCCCTCTATGATCTGCTGAGCCGGCTCGGATACCGGCGCATCAACGGCGTTTGGCGGCATCCCCGCCACCGGCTCGCCGTTTTCACAGGAGACTTGATCGATGGCGGCCCGAATCCGCGCGGCGTGCTGAAGACCGTGCGCGAGATGATCCAGGCTCGCACGGCGCGCTGTGTCATGGGCAATCATGAGTTCAATGCGCTGCTGCACTACACAACCTCGCCTCTCGGCGCTCCGCTGCGCCGGCTGACGGAACGGCAACTGGCCGCGCACGAGCCCACCGTTCGCACCATCGTTCAACCCTTTCCCGACGAGTGGCGAAGCTGGCTCAAGTGGATGCAGCAGTTGCCTCTGTGGATCGACGCAGGCACTTACCGCGTCGTGCATGCCTGCTGGAACCGGGCGGCGCTCGGCTTCCTCATCGAACCGGTGATCAACGCCACCGTGCTGGAGGCCTGCGCCAGCGATGGTCCGGAGCGCCGACTCATCGACCTGCTGCTCAACGGCCCTGCCGTGGCGCTGCCCGCGGGACTGGAGACGGGGGATTCCCGCCGCCGTGTCCGCCTGCGCTGGTGGAAGCCTCTGGCGGGCGAAACCACGCTCCAGGAGGCATCGGTGGATGCCCTGCCTCCCGAAACCGGCTGCCTGCCCCTGCCGGAAAAGGAACGAAATTCCCTAACACCTTATTCACCGGAAGCGCCTCCGCTGTTCGTCGGCCACTACGGCAGGAAGGATGCCGGCTCGCTCCGCCTCGCGCCCAATGTCGTTTGCGTGGATGCCGGTGTCGCAAAGGGCGGCCGGCTCGCCGCGTGGCGGCTCCAGGCCTTCCCCTTCTTCGCCGACCGCAACGCAGGGAAATTCCCTGTTCATGCCGTCAGTCTGGCCGGGTGATGTATCCTTCTTAACGTGTTCGGTGGCCCGAAGCTCCTGCTGAGGGTGAATTGGAATACCGCATTCATCAAACTCTCCCTCAGCCACCGCTCATGACTTGTATACGCACTTTCTATGGCGCGGTGTAATCGATCTTCACCCGCGCATACCGCCGCGTCTCCGCGCTTACATTCACGGTGTCGTCAATGACCACCCGTTCCCAGATGGTGCTCTGATTCGTGACGGTCCCGCCGGAAACGGTCTGCCACACGCCCGAGGGATTCGACGTGAACTGCGGGGAATATGTGAGGCCGCTGTTGGAATCGCTCTTCCGGCGCAGGAAGGTGATGCGCAGATGGCGGGTCGCTCCCGTGCCCGTCAGTTCCACGGTGGGCAGAGAGCCGGGACCCGCCGGATTGCGGGGATTCAGATCGAAGGCGTAGCTCACGAGGTTGGGCTTTCCATCGCCGTCGGCATCGTCGAGCAGACCCGATTTCGCCTCTCCGGGAGTGAACCAGTAGGTGTAGGCCCACTGTTCATAGGCTTCCCCGCCGATGATGGCCACGTCCACATTGCCGCCGGGAATATCGAAGTTGGCAAACTGTCCATAACTGGTGTCGTTGGCGGCGATGTCAGCAGTCTCGACCAGCACACTGTAGTTGTCCGTGGGATAAAGAAGCGGCACCGGCAGCGATCCGGTCCAGGTGCCGTTCTGAGCGGTGCCGGCGGTGCGCGCGAGCGTGGTCACCAGATCGTTTACGGTCGTCGTTTTGGAGCGCAGGGTGACCTTCACCGACGACACGCCCGCCGGACTGTCCGTAAGGGTGGCGGAAATCTGGAGTGTGGCGGGGGCGGTGGTCACGTTGGCACTCGGCGTGATGGTGAAGGCCGTGAGCAGAGGAGGATCACCATCCGTCGCTCCTCCATTGACGATATGCAGCACCTGCGTCGCAGCCGGAGGCGCCGGCAGCAGGTAGCCGCTGCCGCCGTCCGGACCGGTGAAAATCAGCGGCACCGACCCGTCATCCGGACTGATCTTGAACCACACGATGTAATCCCCTCCAGCCGTAAACTGCGGAACCGTGAAGGCAAATTGCGGGGACCCGCTCTGAGGCAGCCCTGTATTCCAGAACACCGCCGGCCCGGCAAGATTGCCGTTCCCCTGCGTCTGCTCCCATCCGAACCCCACTCCCGCGACTCCCGTGCCGTTGGCTCCGGAAGCCTGAATGACAAAAGGTGCGGTGACGTTCGCCGGGGCCGACGTTACATCCGGGGATGCCGGGGAAAAAGAAAGACTCACCGGAAAGAAAGGCGGAGCCGCCGCGGTACCCGTAGTGATGTGCAGGGAGATACTCCCGGTATCCGCACCAAAAAAATTCCAGCCACCCACGGCGATATTATACACCGTCCCCGATGTTGCCATGAAAGTGATGCTGCTGCTGTCGACGCCCCCGGCCAGAGGCGACTGATCATTGAAGGCGACCATCGTCTGTCCGGCGAGGGTCGAGCCGGTGGAAATCTGGAGCACCGTATCGAAGGTGCTGTTCTTCGTATCCACCTGCACCCACCCGCTGGAGGGAGCCTGCCATGACCACCAGACGGTGGCGCCAAACAATTCGTTCCGGGTATTCTCGCTGGCCTCCTCCGTGGCCTCCTCGTTGGTGCCCGTGACGCTAACGGAACCACCCGCAACGGAAGTCCGGGCGGAAAAGTTGTCATTGGGGGGTGCCGCATACAGAGAGGCGGCAGCCGTGAGGAATACAAAAGGAACGCTGAACAGTCGCATGGCCGGTGTTGGTTGGAACGCGCCAAAGGTGCCGCTCAAGGCCCCTGGATGCAACTTTCGATTCGCGGGACCGCACCGGCGGCACGGCAAAACCCCGCCCTGGAAGGCATTTTCCCGCTTTGTGATCCCCGAATTTTGATGTCACCCTTGGTCCTATGAACGCGACCCTCCCCACCCCCGAAGTCCTTCCTGATGCCCACGGTCATTTTGGCCGCTATGGCGGGATGTTCGTGCCGGAGACTCTCATGTATGCCCTGCGGGAACTGACCGCGGAATACGAGAAGGCCAAAGCAGACCCGTCTTTCCAGTCCGAACTGGACTACCTCCTGCGCGAATACGTCGGACGGCCCACGCCCCTGTATTTTGCGACCCGCCTGACGGAAAAACTGGGCGGTGCCCGCATTTACCTGAAACGCGAGGACCTGCTCCACACGGGCGCCCACAAGATCAACAACGCCATGGGCCAGATCCTCCTCGCCCGCCGTCTGGGTAAAAAGCGGATCATCGCCGAAACAGGAGCGGGCCAGCACGGGGTCGCCACCGCCACGGTGGCTGCGCGGTTTGGCTGCGAGTGTGTCATTTACATGGGGGCCGAAGACATGCGCCGGCAGGCGCTGAATGTGGCGCGCATGCGATTCCTCGGCGCAGAGGTCCGGGCGGTCACGGCGGGCCAGGCCACTTTGAAAGAGGCGGTGAACGAAGCGATGCGCGACTGGGTGACCAACGTGCGCACCACTCACTATATTCTCGGCAGCGCTCTGGGATCGCATCCGTTCCCCATGATCGTCCGGGACTTCCACAAGGTCATCGGTGAAGAGGCGCGGCGGCAAATCCTGGAACGGGAGGAGAGGCTCCCCGACCTGCTCATCGCCTGCGTGGGCGGCGGCAGCAACGCCATCGGCCTGTTCCACGCCTTCCTCAACGACGCCTCCGTGAAAATGACGGGTGTGGAGGCCGGCGGCGAAGGCATCACCGACGGCAAGCATGCCGCGCGTTTCCAGGGCGGTAAACTGGGTGTCCTCCAGGGCACCAAGACGATGCTCCTCGCCGATGCCGACGGTCAAATTCAACTGACCCACAGCGTCTCCGCCGGCCTCGACTACGCTGCCGTGGGACCGGAACACGCCTACTATCGGGAAACGGGCCGGATCGGATACACCTACGCCACCGACAGCGAAGCCCTCGCCGCCTTCCAGGAACTGGCCCGCATCGAAGGCATCATCCCCGCCCTCGAAACCTCCCACGCTGTCGCCGAGGCCATCAAAGCGGCTCCAAAGATGTCGAAGGATCAGATCATCATCGTGAACCTCTCGGGCCGCGGAGACAAAGACGTCGCCGAAGCGGCACGGCACATCTTCGGCGAGGATTTGAAGTTCTGAGGAAGGGCGGCCCTTACAGGTCTTTGATCCACCCGCCCTGATAGAACTTTGTAATGTACCCCACCAGTTGAAGCGCCTGCCACGCGCCAAAGGCGAGGGCGCTGAAGTATAACAATCGGGGCACCCATTCACTGAGCACATCCATGCTCTGGGTGGCGGCCTCCATGCAGGCATCCATCTGCTGCGCGGTTTCAATGTCGAGGGTGCCCGTGGTTTCTGCCGTAGCGAATCCGAAGGCGAAGAATTCCGGGAAAACGAGTTCCTGCTGCATCCCCTCCGCGACAGACTGGCCGGCTTCCGCGCGGGCCGCGAGGCGGCGGGTGGCTGCGGCGAGCCCGGCGCTGCCGCTGGCCTCCGCGGCGGCTTCCAGAGCCGTGGAGAACTTCTGGCCGGAAATGATATGGAAATGCATCACCGCACTCCAGCGGGTGAGGGCAAGGTTTTTCCAAACCGATCCTGCAATCGGCAGTTTCCTCAAAAGCGTGTCTGCGGGACCCACGCGGGCGGCCGCCGAAATCACCGCCCTGATGCCGAGCCACAGCAACAGCAGCACACCCCACAGGATGGCGAGTGAGCCAAAGAGCGCCGGCAGCGCCGGACGGCCGGCCAGGAAGGCGATCACTCCCGCACTCGCGGCGGCGGCATGGAGGAGGACGAGCGGATAGGCGGCGGCACGGCGCATCCGCTTCCTCGCAGCGGCGAGCAGTGCATAATAACGCTCCAGGTGTTTAAACCCCGCGCTGAGCCGGCCCCCGCTTTCGGCAGCGTCCACCATGCGAAACTCCAAATCGGTCAGGGACGGTCTCAGCGCCTGCGCAATGCTTTCGCCGCGCTGAAGCCCCAGTTCCAGAGCCTGCACGGCTTGATGGGAGGAGCCGTCGCGGGAACGCCCCCGGATGAAGGCACCTGCTTTTACCACCGGAATTCCCGCACCCGTCAGCCGGGCAAGGCTCGCAAAAAAGAGGGATCGGCGCTGGGACATGGGAGCATTATAAACGGACGCAGCCGTTTTCGACACCGAAAGAGATGGAAATGATCAATCTCCGCCGGAAGTCACCCGCTCCCCTCCAAAGCGCCTTACGGCGCGATGGTGACGTTCAGCCGGAAATAGAGGCGGGTGCCCGCTGTGCTGTTGACCGTCGAACGCCGGGTTTCGGTCGTGGCGGTGGAGCCTACTCCAAAGTCGGCTACAGGAGTCCAGGCGCTGAGATTACTGGACTGCTGCACCGTATAGGTAACGCCAGGAGCGGAGAGCGGACGGGTGTAAGTGAACAGGAAATCAGTGCTGCCACCGGCCCCGGGCTGCGAAGTGACCTGAGGCAATACCGCCGAAGCGGCATTCGCCACCAGCGGGGAAAGACCGAAAGCAAATTCCAGCACATTGTCGAATCCATCCTGATCCGGATCTTCATGGTCAGCGCTGCCGGCACCGCCGCCCGGGAAGTAGAGTGTCTTCCAGGCTGCGTAGTTCATAATCATATTCCCCGGGGTGGGAGCCGCCGCAGTCCAATTGGACACCAGATTGCCGTTACCGGCATTCGTGCGGTTGAGCGAACTGCCCGTCGTGGTGTCAGGCCATCCGCCGCTGTTCCCGAGGTAGTTGACCTCATCCTCCACGGTAAGCGGGAAG
>DATAIE010000880.1:0-3130 GCA_036262875.1 Verrucomicrobiales bacterium | reverse complement strand
AGCCAATCGTTCAGGGTGCCGTCCGAGAAGTCGTAGGTTGCCTGCGCAACTGTCCCTTTGCGCGCAGCGAGCCAGCGCTCCACGTACTGCCGGCAAGTCACCGTCATTGTCGAGTCGCCTGGTTTTCCTCCCACCATGACAAGAATGTCCGCCATGACCCTCCGCGCCTGCTCCTGCGAGTGCGGCCTTCCTTTAGCGATCCGCTCCCACTCCAACGCGACAGCGAGCGCCCGCCCTTTTTCCGTCTGCCCGGTGGACCGGAGAATCCGTTTCCGGCCCGCCACGGAGACCGACCCGAACCAATATTTCGACTTCTTGACGCGATGCACTGATGCCATGCCTTTTCGGTACCACAAAGGTACAACAACAGCAACCGAAAATGGCCGTTTTTGAGTGCCCGGCTCCTCATTTCTTCCCGGAAAACCCCTCTTGCCCACCCCATGAGTCTTTCCGTGGGTTCGAATCCCACCCTCTCCGCCAATCCCTAACCGGATTGATTCCATCGAACGATAGAGAAAATCGCGGATGATTGGTTCTCCGTGAAATGAAGCGGGGAAGGATCAGGAGGAGCCGGAAAAGGAGTGCCATTGCCCAAACATCCTCACGAAATCGTTGACCATATCCTCACAAAGAGGTAAGAGATGACGCCCCCTATGAAACCTCTGTGTGTCCCCCCAGGATTCCTCCTGCAGTGCCGTTTTCTTCTCCGCCGCAACGGGCGGTTTTTTGTTAGCCTGGTGGCTCTTGCCGCTTTAGCCCCGGTGCCGTTGCGTGCCACCGATGCAGACGGCGATGGAATTCCCGCGGATTGGGAAGTGCTTCGCGGTTCGAGCGACAGCGATCCCTCGGATGCTGCCATGGACTGGGACGGAGACGGTCTTTCGCTCTATCTCGAATATCTCACCCAGGGCCGCCCATGGGGAAATTACACGCTGCGCAGGCTGCCGTTTGCGTCACTGCCGATGGATATGCCAGCTTCGGGAATCACAGCATCGGAAGTCGCCGCGGTGAACAGGGCAGGGGAGGTAGTGGTCAATTTCACCGATACCTCCGGGGTGCGCGCGTTTCTGTGGACACCGCCGGGCGGGCCGCTCTCCGCAACGGAACTGGTGGAGGTGCCGTTTTCCGGAGCAGGGCCGCTTTTCTTCAATGACGCCGGAGAGGTGCTGATTCCCTCTACGGGCAGCGCGGACATCCGCAATCTGCGTGATACGGAAATCCCGGACGTAACGGTGACATGGCCGGACGGCAGCACCTCCGCTGCACTGGCGCTGTCCAACGGACAACAGGTGCTGGTGCGCACCACGTATGCTGCCTCCACGCCGTTTGTCTCACCGGCGGACCGGTATCAGTGGTATGATGCAGCGGGCACCTCTTCCGGCACGGCGGAGTTTCACTACGATCCCTCCAGCCATATTTATGCCTCCGGTGCGGCGGCGGATACGTCGGGAGGGGCATGGCTGTGGGGTTACAGTCGCGATAGCGTTTCCCCTTTTGCCGCCATGGACGAGATGTCGGCCCGGCTGCCGGTCGATGATGCGGCCTCCCCCGTCAGCCTCGCCAGTGGCATTCATGGAGCGGCGTTTGACTCCGCGGCGGGTTCCTTCGCGGCGGGCACGGTGTGGAATGATACGCTGAGTCTCTATCAATCCGTCCGCCTGAGTTCTGACGGCCTCACGGTGATCGAGGGCGCTGTCCCGGGAGTGGAGCCGGCTCTTGTGGGAGTCGCTGAAGACGGGATGGTGGCCGGCTGGAATGACGATGTCTCTCCGGCGCAGTCCTTCCTGTGGAAAGACGGAGCGGTGAAAATGGAGAATGCGCGTCTGGAAGTTGCGGCCGGCATCAGCATTACCGGTCTGTCCCCCGCAGGGGTGCTCTATGGACTGGACTATGGCGTCTCTGCTCCCCTGCCTCCTCAGCCGGTGGTCTTCCAGCCGGCGGCTCCGCTGTTGCACGACGGCGCGGCGGACGAAGGCGCTGCTCTCACCGATTCTGACGGCGACGGCATTCCCGATGTGCGCGAGGCCGCTGCCGGTACCAACAGTGCGCTGGCCGACTCCGATGGCGATGGTATTGCGGATCTGTTTGAACTCCTCGCTGGAACCAATCCCGCCGCTGCTCCCGTAACGTCTGCCCCTGGTTCCACGGGGCTCAGCGTCCATACCCCGGCCCGGCACCCGCTGCAGCGGGTGGTGCTGGAGCCATAGGCACGTGTCCCTCTGCGGCACTGCCCGGGTTTTTCCCCGTGCAGTGGTCCTCTGTTTTCTGATCTTTTTCCCGTCCCTCTTCCCATGTCCCGTCCCTTTCATCGCTGTTTCTTCAGTGTCCTGCTCAGTATCATTGGCCTGCTGTTTTTCATCACAGGCCCCTCCAGTCGCGCTGAAGATGATGTCAGCGATGCAGATATCCTCTGCGCCTGGCAGGAGCGGTTTTACGCGGCGAAGGGCTGGTATTGGGACTGGCGGAAAGCGACGCAGGAGTTCGCCACCATCACCTATCCCTCCTATCCGAATCCCACCTGGCCATCGAGCGGTACTTTCACCTCCGCTCAAATTGACAGCATCTATCTCAACATTTGGAATGCACTGATTAGAACCAGAACCTCCACGAGTTTTCCTCCGCTCTATTACCTGGAGGACGATATGGTGGAGGGCGGTCGCAGCTGGGGATACATTCAGAGAAAGTTCGTTCGTGCCATTACCGGCTCTCCCCCGTCGACCACCACCGAGGAAAGGCGGGCGCTGATTCTGGCTTGCATTCGTCGAATGAATACGGTCGTTGTTCCTATCACGGTTACTGGCACTGAAAGAAGGCGGCGCACTGGACTCATAGGATCAAGCGGTGGCCCGACGAATCTCGCACAAGCCGCAACCCTGTACGATTCGACGGCTTGGACTCCGGTCGCGGATTCGAACACTACGAAAGTTGATTTCTTCGGAGTCACTGGAAACTATGTCGGGATCTTCGGGGATTTTGGGACGTCATTCGATGTCTCCCGCGGGACCCTCACGCTTCCGGCGTACGTCACGACCATGGGATGGCCGGCGACGTTTGTGCTCCATACCGACACGGACTCTGTCTACGGCTTTTCAGATGCAGAGTACACCGGTGCTCTTGCAAAGCTGGAAGC
>DATAIE010000879.1:0-5459 GCA_036262875.1 Verrucomicrobiales bacterium | reverse complement strand
ACTCCCGTAATGGTCCGCTGCAATCCGCCATTCCCTTTTTGCCGCATCCTTTTAAGAACCGTCCATGCCATCTGTTGAGGAGTCACTGAATCCGCTCGCCGCCCTGCATGTATTTGCGGCCTATCTGGAAGCGCGTGCCCGCGCGGGTCAGGAGCGCCTCTGGATGAGTCCTGACGCCTACACCGCATTGAAGGAAATCTGCCGGATGAAACCCGGCAGGATGGTTTTCCCCAAGGCCGTTCCCCCCGCCGTGCCGGTGCCTGCGGCGGCTCCCGTTCCCGTGGCGGACACACCCGATGAACCTCTGCCCCCCCCTGCCCCGCTCACGGTCACACGGGCAGACAAGGAAGCCGCGCTGGCCACCGTGGCCCGCCGGGCGGAGGTTTCTCCCAAAGCGCGCGCCCTGGGCACGCTGCGTGACATCATGGTCTTCGCCACCGGCAATCCCGACGCGGAAATCATGCTCGTTGGCGAAGCACCAGGAGCCGTTGAGGAGCAAAAACGCGAGCCCTTCACCGGGCCGGCCGGGGCCACACTGGACCGCATTCTCAGAGCCATGGGCCTCGACCGGAGCAAGGTCTACATTTCCAATATTTGCAAATTTCGTCCCGCCATCGAAGGCGGCCCCCAGGGCAGCCGGAACCGCAAGCCCACCAGCACGGAAATGGAATCCTGCCTGGAATACGTCCATGAGGAAATCGCCATCATCCGTCCGCGCGTTCTGATCGCTCTCGGCTCCACCGCCGCCGAAGGGCTGCTGCGGAGACCCGTCTCCGTCAACCGTGCCCGCGGACAATGGATGTCCTGTCAGGAAATCCCGCTCATGATCACATTCCATCCCTCCTACATTCTCCGCAAAGAGGAGGAGGGCGAAGAAATCGCCAATGCGGAAAAACGGAAGCTCTGGGAGGACATGCTGATGGTGATGGAGCGGGTGGGGATGGAGATTTCGGAAAAGCAGAGAGGTTACTTCCTGCCTAAAAAACGTTGAAAGTCTTTTCGGAATTCTGGTTTCTGATTTCGGGATTTTCCTTCTCCATCATCATTCTAATCCTCTTTTTTCCATGACTCTTTTCACCCGCATCATCAACGGCGAGATCCCTGGTCGCTTCGTTTGGAAAGACGAGCACTGCGTTGCCTTTCTGACCATCGCTCCGATTCGTCCGGGGCACACGCTCGTCGTGCCGCGTGAGGAGATCGATTCGTGGCTCGATGCTCCGCCGGCGCTCACGACTCACCTGTTCCAGACGGCCCAGCACGTTGCCCGCGGCATCCAGGCCGCTTTCCCGTGCACCAAGGTGGGGATGATGATTGCCGGGCTGGAAGTCCCGCACATGCACATTCACCTCACGCCCATCGACGCCATCCGCGACATGGATTTTGCCCTGCAGGACAGCAAGGCGAAGCCGGAGGATTTGGACGCTGCGGCCGAGGGGATTCGGGGGGCGTTGAAGGCGATGGGGTTTGCGGAAGCGGAGCGATGAGAAACTTCAAAGATCAAATTTCAAACATCAAAGAAGCCTCAGGATCCAAGCCCCGGTTTTCGTTTCGCAGAGGCCGGTGTCGAGGCTTGATGCTTGAAGTTTCTTTGATGTTTGGAGTTTGAAAATTTGAAGTTTTTCACTCTTCCATCAGCGTCTTCCTCGCCGCTCCCAAAGCGGCCTGCTGATCCGGCGGAAGCACAGGCCACTTCATTTTCATGCGAGCGATTTCGTGAAGGATGACGGCGCTGACGATGAGCCGCATGTTGCCCTTATCGTCGGCGGGAACGACGTACCACGGGCTGTCTTTCGTGGCGGTGCCTTCCAGAGCTTCCTCGTAGGCGCGCATGTAGTCTTTCCACAGGGCGCGCTCAGCGAGGTCGCCGGTGTTGAACTTCCAGTTTTTCGCGGGCGTGTCGATGCGTTTGAGGAGGCGCTTTTTTTGCTCCTCTTTGCTCACGTGCAGGAAGAATTTCACAACGCGGGTGCCGTTGGCGTGGAGCATCGCTTCGAAATTCCGGATCTCTTTGAACCGCCGGGGCCAGAGTTCGTCGAGCTTCGATGTGGTTTCCTCCGGCAGGCGCTGGTATTTGGTGACGATCTCCGGATGCACGCGGCAGACGAGGACTTCCTCATAGTAGCTGCGGTTGAAGATGCCCACCTTGCCGCGTGAGGGCAGCACTTTGGTGGTGCGCCAGAGATAGTCGTGGTCCAGTTCCTCATCGCCCGGGCGCTTGAAGGCATGGACTTCGACGCCGTGGGGATTGATGCCGCTGATGACGTGTTTGATGGTGCCGTCCTTGCCGGCGGCATCCATGGCCTGGAAGATCAGGAGCAGGCTGTAGCGGTCATGCGCGAACATCTTCTGCTGAAGTTCATCGATCTCCTCGCGGAAGCTACTCAGGTGCTTCTCCAGCGTGGCGTCGTCACGATAGAGATTCTTCTTCAATGCCGTGGGAATCTTCGCGGGATTGCAGGATCCCTTGCCGGTGTAGCGGAAATCTCCAGGGTCGATGGAAGTTTTCATTGGGAGCATTCATAGCCGGTCAAAACCCGCCCGGCGACAGAAAACTGCTCCCTGCGGCCTGTCCTGTCCCGTTTCGCTCCGCGCTCCGGTGGCTGAAACAGATTGCCGCCCGGATGCGTTCTCAGCATTGCCACCATGATGATTCGCCGAATTCTCCCCTTCTCCCTCTGCGCCACCCTCGCTGCCGCGGCTGACTCCGGACCGAAGCCAGGGGAGGCCGTCAGTTATTACCGGCACATCCGCCCAATCCTTCAGGGATCGTGCCATGGCTGCCATCAGCCTGCCAAAGCGAAGGGTGATTACGTGATGACCGAATTTGCGGCCCTCATAAAAGGCGGGGCAGAGGATGGCGCCGCCGTGGTGCCCGGAAAACCGGACGAGTCCTCTCTGATAAAGAACATCGTTCCGGGACCCGACGGCAAAGTGGAGATGCCAAAGAAGGGGGATGCGCTCAAGCCGGCCGACGTGGCCCTCATCCGCCAGTGGATCACGGAAGGAGCAAAGGACGACACGCCTGCCAACGCCGTGCAGCGTTACAATCCGGAGCATCCGCCCGTCTATTCCCGTCCTCCGGGAATCAACAGTCTCTCCTGGTCCCCGGACGGCAAAACGCTGGCCATTGCCGGGTTTCACGAAGTCATCCTCTACAAAGGGGACGGCTCCGGGCCCGCCGGACGGCTCATCGGGCTTTCTGAACGCTTAACCACTATTCGCTACAGCCCGGACGGAAAATACATCGCGGCCACGGGCGGCCTCCCCGCGCGCATGGGAGAAGTGCAAATCTGGCAGACGGCGGACTCCAAACTCAAGCTCTCTGTGCCGGTCACTTATGACACGGTATACGGAGCCTCGTGGTCTCCCGACAGCAAGCTCGTCGCCTTCGGATGCGCCACGGACAAAAGCCTGCGCGCGATCGACATCGACAATGGCGCCCAGGTTCTTTTTATGGCGGGTCACGATGACTGGGTGCTCGATACGGTTTTCTCCACCAAGGGGGACCACGTCATTTCCGCGGGCCGCGACATGACCGCAAAGCTCACAGAACTGGCGACGCAACGGTTTGTGGACAACCTGACCAGCATCACTCCAGGCGCCTTGAAGGGCGGGCTGACATGCATCGACCGCCACCCGCAGCGCGATGAACTCCTCGTCGGCGGCGCGGACGGTGTGCCTCAGATCTATCGCATGGTGCGCCTCGTGCAGCGCCGGATCGGCGACAACTCCAATCTCATCCGGAAGTACCCGCCCATGGAGGGTCGCCTCTGGGCCGTGGATTACAGCCCGGACGGCAAGCGCACGCTCGCGACCTCCAGCCTCGATGGAAAGGGTGCGGTGAATATCTACAACGCCGACTTCGACACTTCGCTCCCTGAGAACATCAAGGGCATCTACGGCAAGGTGAGCACGTCACGCTCTGCGGAGGAGAACGCGGCTGTGGAGGCGTATCAAACAAACGGAGCCACACTGCTCCATCACATCGATTTTCCCTGCGGCATCTACACGGCTCAGTTCAGTCCCGACGGCAACACCATCGCCGCCGCGGGACAGGACGGAATCGTCCGTCTGATCAGCACCGCCGACGGCAAAGTGACAAAGGAATTCCTTCCGGTCTCCATCGCATCCGGAGTTACCGTACCCGGGAAGTAACGGACTTTTCCGGGTTCCGGTCAATGGCACCTGATGTTGCAAATCCGTCACAGAGTGGGGTTTGCGAAATTGGAAATTCGTGCAAAGGTGAGAGCATCATTAGAAACCGACACTTATGCACCCTACAGGTAACAAAGCGCTCGCAGGTCAGGTGGAAGGCGGACGTGTTGTTCTCTCCTGCCGCCGCGGCGCTGCCGACGACATCACCTTCTACGCACGCCGTGAAGGTGAATCCGACTTCGTCCCTCTCGAAGAGGACGGAGAACGTATAGTGGACGACCGGCCGAAGCTGGACCCGTCCCGCCCCGAAAAACGGAGTTACTTCGCCATGCTCCTCTATGGCGGGGACGAAACGCGAATGAAGAGCAACGAGATCATAGTCACGGTGCCTTAAAAGCCTGGTTCCCGGGAACGGTCACATCGGCTCCGGGGCACCTCCGCGACCGAGAGCGAGGTACCATTCCAAAAGACGCGGTCCAACGAAAAGCCAGATCATGGCACCGGAGGCCAGATAAGGCCCAAAGGGGATGCGCGCCGCCCACTCTCTGCGCCGCAGCAGGATCATCACCATGGAGATGAAAGCGCCGATGACGGAGCCGGCAAGAACGGTGAAGAGAACCGCCTTCCAGCCAAAGAAAGCGCCCACACAGGCCATCCAGTTCGCATCGCCCATGCCCATGGCTTCGCGCGGCTGCTCCACAGAAGTGCAGGTGCCGCTCATGGCCTTGATGTTCTCCAGCGGAATGGTTTCCGCCTCACCGCCGGCTTGAGGCACGAAGGACACTGTGTCGTTCGACATTGTCAGGATGACGCTCTCCAGATTCCGGTCGTCCAGTTTTGCCGACGCCGCGCGGATGATGAGCCGGTCCGACGTGCGGTTAAAAATGTTAGACCAGCCCTCCTCCTGATCCGCCACTTTGAAAACCGGCTCCTCGGCGCCTTCCGCCTGAGAGACAGACCAGTCGACGGGTTTTTCAAAGGCGAGCTTCAGACGGCCAAACGCCAGCTTCCCGAGTTGCACAATTCCGAAGATAAGAACGTAGCCCAGCGCAGCCCCGCCGAGAGACTGCAGCAGGTTCATCCACCAGCTGCCCTCCACGATCAGATTGGGAATCGCCGCGCTGGCCACCACTCCGGCCGCCGCGCCGCCCCAGGTGATCTCGTGCGGCAGGATCTGGTGATCGATGTCGATATAGGAACCGGCGACACAGAGCGAAATGAATGTCCACGCGGCGAGCAGATTCCAGTTCCACTGGAACAGAAGGAACGCGGCGAGGAAAAGGAGTCCCGTAAGCAACTCAACG
>DATAIE010000878.1:0-3625 GCA_036262875.1 Verrucomicrobiales bacterium | reverse complement strand
CCGTTTCCTGAGGACCGGCGGAGGCCAGGTTACAGAAATTCCTCGATTTGCCCGAAAAAAATCCTGCGGTGGCTCGCGGAATGGGCGCGATGCCGGTGGATACCCTGTGCGGAAACCGGGAAGCCCTTGCCTTTCGCAGGGGCGAAAGTGATAGATGATCCCCATGCGAACCCATTGGAACTTCTCCTCCGCCGGCCAGTTGGTTTTTGGCACCGGCTCCCTGTCACAGTTGGGAGGGATCGTTTCGCGGAAGCGGTTGGGACGGGTGCTGGTGGTCACGGACAAAAATCTATTGGCGGCGGGAATCGTTTCCCGGGTCACTGAAATCCTTGAGGAAGCGGGCGCGGGGTTCACCGTTTTCGACGGAGGGGAGCCGGAGCCGTCTCTGGACACCGCCCGGCGGGTGCTGGACGCGGCGTGGCAGTTTCTTCCCGATGCAGTCCTGGGCCTGGGAGGCGGAAGCAATATGGACCTGGCGAAAGTGGTAGCCACGCTGCTGACCCACGGGGGCGCTCCTTCAGATTATTTTGGATTCGACCGCATCCCCGGTCCGGTCATCCCGCTCATTTGCATTCCCACCACTGCCGGTACCGGTAGTGAGGTTTCCCACTCTGCGGTGCTGACGGACACGGTGAACGGCATCAAAGTCAGCACGCTCAGCGGGTATCTCCGGCCCGCCGTCGCCATCGTGGATCCCTCGCTGACTCTGACCTGTCCTCCGAAGGCCACGGCGGACAGTGGCATCGACGCCCTGACGCATGCCATCGAGGCGTATACGGTCACTGATTTTGACAGGATGGAAACGGCCCCTGACGGACTTTTTCCCTACACCGGCAAGACACCCATGGGCGACATCCTTGCCGAGAAGGCAATCGCCCTCGTCGGACAATCGCTCGTCACGGCGGTGAAAGAGCCGGACAATCTTCCGGCCCGTGAAAACATGGCGCTGGCCGCCACCCTCGCGGGGATGGCGTTTTCCAATTGCGGTGTATCCATCATTCATGCACTTGAATATCCCATCGGAGCCGCCCTGCACGTCTCCCATGGCGCGGGCAACGGGCTGCTTCTTCCTTATGTGATGCGCTTCAATCTGGCCGTCCGGACGAAGGAATTCGCCCGCGTGGCGAAGCTGCTGGGCGCGGACACCGGCGGTCTGGACGAAGCCTCCGCCGCGGAACTCGCGGTCCGGAAAGTGGAGGAATTGAAGCGCGATGCAGGAATCCCGGAACGCCTCCGGGAGATCGGGGCTACGGCGGCGCAGTTGCCCGGGTTTGCCGAAAAGTCCTTCGGCATCAAACGCCTCGTTGAGAACAATCCCCGCCGGCCCTCACAGGACGATCTGCTGGGAATTCTCGAACAGGCGCTTTAGAAACGCAGGGAGCCTCAACCCCGTCTTTTCAGAATGCCGCCGAGCAGGGAACTCAGGCATCCGGACCTGGTCGCGCCGGACACGCCTGCGGTGAAAAGGCCGCCGAGGTCGTCGAGGATGTGTCCGTCGCCATCGCGGTCAAGGATACTGCCCAGCCCGCCGGTGCTGCCGCCCGCGGCACCGGGGTTGCCGGTAGCTGCGCCGCTTCTTTTCATCAGCATTCCGATGATGAGGGGCGCGAGCATGGGGATGATCTTCGCGGCGGTGCCCGGCGAGATGCCGAGGTGATTGGCCATCATCTCAGTCGCTTGAGTGCCCTTGCCGTTCAGCAATCCTCCAAGGTCGGCGTCATTGCTTTGGGCCCCGCCGTTGAGAATGGTGCCAATGTCCGAAAAATCCGTCGCCCCCAGTTGCTGCGCGTGTCCGAGAACATGCTCTTCGCCATGGCTGTCCATGCGCTGTTTGAGCGCTCCGAGAATGAGCGGACCCACTTTGGGGAGCACCGAGGCCGCCTGTTGATCGCTCAAACCCAACTGATTGACGAGATGCTGCCGGATATCGCTGCCATGTTCGTTTTGAAGGTCGTCGAGGATATTCATGGAGGAATGGGGTTGCGCGGAGGTTATTCGTTTTGCGGGCACCCTGTCAAAGCTTAAGACGAAGCACGGACCGGTCCTCTCATGCGCTGACTAACGGCCGCAAATCATGGACGCGGGCGCGTAGGAGGCAGGCGGATGATTTTTCTGTTACGAATCCGGCTCCATTATCTCTTTGCCACTTCAATGCCCGCAGTCTGCTCACGCTTCTTTTCCTTCGCCGCGTGCCTCATGGCGGCAGCCCGTTCCTTTGCGGGAAACGCCGCCGAGGCGCGCACGGAACCCGTGATGGAGGCAGGCACGCTCCACAGCCTTGGGGTGCATTGGGTCATCGGAGGGGACGCGAATGAGAACGCTGTGGTGCAGGTGGAGTGGCGGAGGGCGGGAGAGGCAAACTGGCGTGCCGGCGCACCGTTGATCCGGGTGGAGCGCGGGGCGCAGCGGGATGAGCAGGGGCGCAGTTCGGTCGAGGTGCCGCCGGACATGTGGCTGTTCGCAGGCAGCGTGTTGCTGTTAAAGGAAAATACGGAATATGAATTGCGCCTCAGCCTGGCCGATCCGGACGGCGGCGGAAAGCAGGCGGTGTTGAAGGCGCGCACAGCGGCGGAGCCGGTGGCGCCACCGGGAGCAGCGGTGAAGCATGTCAAACCGGGCACAGGAGGAGGCACCGGTACGGAGGCGGAGCCTTTTGGCGGGCTGGCAGCAGCGCAGGCCACGGCCCGGCCCGGGGACGTGTTTCTTCTTCACGCCGGGACTTATCCAGGTGTATTTGAAATTACCAAAAACGGTGAACCGGGAAAGCCGGTTGTCTGGCGCGGGGCAGGGGACGGAGAGGTGATCATCGACGCCCAGGCGGGCAGCGGGAAGCGTCCGGATCAGGCGGTGGCTGCGAGCGGTCGGCACGATGTCTGGTTCGAGCGGCTGACGATCCGCAATGCGCAATGGGGAGTGGTGGGGAATGAGTCCTCGCGCCTCGTGGTGCGGCGGTGTCACATTCACGGGGTGGAATACGGCATTACCGGAACCCGGAACGACCGGCGGTCTGTCCAGGGTTGGTTTGTCGCGGACAACGTCATCGAAGGCCCTTCCGTGTGGCCGCGCAGCAAAGGAATCGAAAACGCGCGCGGTATCCAAATTACCGGAGAGGGCCACGATGTGTGCTACAACCGGATTCAGGGATTTGCAGATGCCATCGACACTTTTTCGTCGCCGCAGTGCGCGGACATCGATTTTCATCACAACGAGATCAGCGGCATGACCGATGATGGCGTGGAGATGGATTACTCGGAGCGGAACACCCGCTGTTTCTTCAATCGCTTCACAAACGTCTTTCAGGGAATCTCGGTGCAGCCGGTCTTCGGCGGGCCGGTGTACGTTTTCAGGAACGCCCTCTTCAACGTCGTCGCCGAGCCCTTCAAAATGCACAACAGTCCCTCCGGGGCGCTTTTCTATCACAATACCTGTGTGAAGCGGGGCATGCCGCTGTTTGTAAGCACATCAGAAAAGGTTCGGCACTGTGTGACGCGGAATAATCTCTTCGCCGGCACGGAGGGGAACTATGCACTGGAGATGGGCGCGCCGGCGGTGGCCTGCGATTTTGATTTCGACGGCTTTGCCGGCGGTCCGTGGAAACTCTTTTTGAAATGGAACGGCGAGCGAT
>DATAIE010000877.1:0-4852 GCA_036262875.1 Verrucomicrobiales bacterium | reverse complement strand
GCTGGAGAAAACGGACGAAGACATGCCGGCCCGGAAAGCGATGTTCGATGGACTCGCGCTCGGGCTCTCCCAATCGAACCCGTCTCTGGCTCTCGATTTTGTGCGCCGGCAAACAGACCCTCAAGCGCAGGAGCACCTCGCCTATGAATCCATTTGGGGTGTCATCTATACCAAAGGACAGAAAGAGGCGCAGGCCTGGATGGATCAACTCGCGGGCAGTCCGGAAACGAAACCGGAGACGATCAAGTCGGTGCTCGGAGCCCTCCTCTCCAGCCAGTTGCGGGGGGAACCGGAGGAATTCGCGGAGTATCTCAACAGCCACCGGAGTGCGCCGTGGTTCGACCAGAGCGCAGTGGAGAATGCATGGCGAAAGATGGCCGCCACTGGCAGCCCGGAAAAGCTCCTCAATGCTGCAGGCATGCTTCCCGACGATGACTTCCGCCACAGCCTCGCCACCACCGCCGTCAACCGGTTCATGACCGCTGATCACAACACCGTTGGCAACTGGCTGAAGGAACACCGCGACAGCCCGCTCTATGATCAGGTCACCTCCACCTTCGCGATGAAGGTAAAAAGCCTCGATGCGGATGCCGCAGCAACGTGGGCCGCCACCATCAAAGACGAAACCCTCCGGCGGGCCACCCTCGAGAAAATGGCAACCTCTCCGAACGCCTCTCCGCCCGGAGGCATCGGATCCGGCGTTCCCTCGCGCAAACAATAAACTCACGGCTGAAGTCCTTCTCATAAAGAAGACCCTGCTGTTCTTATCACGTGAACTGCACTGGCACCGGCAACCGGCACGGGCTCATATCGTTCCCGGCGTACTTCCTCCGGTAAATTTGAACCTGGTCGGGCTGGCGGGATTCGAACCCACGACCTCTTCGTCCCGAACGAAGCGCGCTACCAAACTGCGCTACAGCCCGTAAATTTCCGCTCTGCCGGTTGACGGGCGGGCGGCAACAGTGGCGCACCCGCACGGACTGTCAAACCGGGATTCGATGGATTTGCAGGGAAGGTTTTCCGCGAATGGTGTGCGCTCCGGAGGCACCCGGCGTCCGGTCCGCAGAAGCCGTTGAGAACTTTTCGAAGGGGCGCTATGGAGCCTCCGTTCCAGCATGATCCAGACTTCTCTCAGCAATCTCATCGTCTACAATCTTTCCGGATTGCTCCTGCTGCTGGGGTTTCTGTGGATTTACCGGGTGGTGCGGGCGCGGCTGCATGAGCACCGGAGGAACCGGCACCGGGTGGTGTGCGGGATCTGCGGTCACCTTTTTTTGAACCGCACCCGGGAGCAGGCGGTCGAATGTCCCTCCTGTCACCGGTTGGTTCCGAGGCAGGAGGTTCTGAACTTATGACCGCTTTTCCCCCGCCGCCCCGCAAGCCGTTTTGTCTTTGGAAGCGGGTGGTGAGGGTGGTTGTGCTGGTGGCGCTCACCATGGCGGGATTCCTCGTGGGTTGTCAAAACCGGCTCATCTATTTTCCTCAGCCCTACGAGCACGACGAGCCGGCGGGCTTTCTGAAGCGGGGCGGCAGCCGCATCGACTTCACCACCGGTGAGGGACACCAAAGCGCGTGGCTCATCCCGCCGCGCGACGGGGCAGCGATGGACCGGCTCTGGAGTGTTTGTAATGGAAATGCCTCCACGGCGCTGGGCATGGAATCCTGGAGCCGTTCCCTGCCCTTCAGAAAGGATGCGTTTCTGCTCTTCGATTATCCAGGCTACGGCGCGTGCGAGGGCTCGCCTCATCCGTCGCGGATTCGGGAGAGTCTGCACACGGTCATCCCGCTGGCGGCAAAGCAGTTGCAGATGACGGATGCGGACCTTCATGAGCGCACCTGTGTCTTTGGGCATTCTCTGGGGTGCGCGGCGGCGCTGATCGCGGTGGAGGAATTTCACTTCCGCCAGGCTGTGCTCGTTTCCCCATTCACCAGCACCATGGAAATGGCCCGGGTGAGGTTGAAGCTTCCGCTGGGTTTTCTCGTGTGGCACCGCTTTGACAACCGCACCGGCCTTGCCTGTCTGAAGGAGTGTGGCGGGCATGCATGGGTCTTCCACGGCACGGCGGACAGGATCATTCCCGTGGAGATGAGCCGCACGCTGGCCGCCGAATTCCCGGACGTGGTCAGCCTGCAGGAATTCCAGGGAGCTGATCACAATGGCCTGCTGCAAACCGGCTCGAAGAAGATCATCGCTGCAATGATGGAGGCGCGCCGCTGAGGGGAACGGTCGACGCCTCACTCCCGTTTCTCAAACTGTTCCAGCAGGCTCTTCCTGACGTTATCCGAAATACGGGCCTGCATCACGGCTGCCACGGCTGCGCTTTCATCGATACTGCCCCACGTCTGGACGGCGCGGCGCACGGCGTCGTCCCGCTTGCTGTCGTCGCCGATGCTGGCCGCCCAGGTGAAGGCGCTTTCCGGATCGGACTGCGCGATGCCCTCGCTGAGACGCTGCGCGGCAAAGTCGCGGCTGCGCCCGGGCGGCAACTGCTGCACCCACTGGCTGGCGGCCATGGAATCGAGCGAAGTCCACGCCTCCACGATGGCCTGCACCGCGCTCTCGCGGGCATCCCCCTCCGGCAGATGCATGGCCCATGTGGTGGCGGCGGCGGTATCCTGGGAAAACCAGTCCCGTGCCACTCCGCCGGCGGCATCGGCAAAACGCGTGGGCGTTTTATCTCCGGGGTTGCCGGCCAGCAGTTTGTCCACCACGGCGGCGCTCGTCACGGGATCGTCTCCCGCCTTCCGGATGGAGGCGCGCAGCAGGGCGATTTCACGCTCTTCGCCCGTGGCTCCCTCCGCCCACTTCAGCACGGCATCCGGGTCCTGGTCGGCCCAGGTATTGATCACACTCGCGATGGCGGATTTTTTCTGCGCCGGGTCGGAAAGGGACTGGGCTTTGGCGAGGGCATCCGGGCCGTTCTCACGCGCCCAGGATTCCATCACACGGTCGATGGACTGTTTCCGTGCGGCGGGCGTTTCCACCGCCTCCGCCCACGCCAGAGCGGACAGCGGGTCTTCGGAGGCGAGTTGAGAGGCTATGGCCCCCCACTGCCCCGGCTGGCTGGCCAGCTCCGGAGTGGACTTGAGTATCTCCGCCGCTTTTTTGGGATCGCCGGAGGCGAGCTGGTAAAGGGAGCCGTTCCGGAGCGCGGCATTCCGGTCATTTTCTGAAAGCGTTGCCAGCCAGTCGAGGGTGCCGCCCGGATCATAGTAGGCGCGGTTTTCCGCCAGACTCCTCAAGGCCTGCTGGCGCTGCTGGCCCTGCGGCAATTCCGCGAGGATGGCATTGATCTCCGTCGCCTCGCTGAAGTCCATGCGATTCACACAGGCGGCCAGCGCCGCAGCCTTGTCCTGCGGGCGGTCCAGCGAGCGGGCATAAGCCAGCGCCCCTTCGCGATCGTAGTTCGCCCAGTTATCGACGACCTGACTCAGTTGACTGCGGCGCAGGGTGGCCGGCAGATCCTGCAACACGGCCGCCGCCGCAGGACCGTCCGCCCGGGCCATGTTTCCCAGGACATTGGAAATGGCATACTCACCGCCCTCTTTGGGAGGCAGTGTCTTCGCCCAGGCCAGAGCCGCCTGATGATCGGTCGAGGCCCACACCGAGGAGATTTGCGAGATCGCATTCATCCGTTCATTCCTGGAGAGTCCGGTCACCGCCGCCGCCGCAGCGTTGGGGTCGCTCCCCGCCCATGTGGCAAAAATGCGCCCCAGGGTTTCGATTCTCATCTGGCCCTTTGGCACCGCCTTGAATGCGGCCAGCGCCCCCTGGGGATCGGAGGAGGCCCATGACTCAAACACAGATTGAATCGCCTGCTGACGTGCTCCCGAGTCCGGCATGGCCATCGCGGCGGCATGGGCGGCGGCGGGATCCTCTGCCCCCCAGGTGCCAAACACCGCGCGCAGAGCATAGGTGCGGCCGGGCCCGGGCGGCATGTTCCGGGCGGCGGCGTGAGCGGCGGCGGGATCGCTGGCGGCCCAGGAGGTGAAAAGGGTATAATACCGGTAGTCCCCATTCCGGCTTTTCACGGAGGACATGAGGCTGAGCGCCCGCCTCGGATCCGTGGCGGCAATCGCATTGGCGACTCCCTCAAGCGCGGCGTCCCGTTCCGACGCGTTCGATATCTTCCGCGCCAGGGCGAGCGCCTTCTCCGGCTCCTTTCGCGCCCAGGCATTGAGCACCTGCGAGCGGACCTGCGCGAGGCGGGGATTTGTCAGGGTCCCGGCCCACGCCAGGGCCGCGGCGGGATCGAGATCGGCCCACTGGGCCAGCAGCACTTCGTACACCACGCTTTCCTGCCAGGGTAAATTGTAGCGCCACGGAAACGACGCCGTCAGCCGGCCGATGTCGGCCACGGGCGTGAGTTGGAGAACCTGACTGATCTTAAGCTGGCCCCGCTGATAGTCATTGATCTGCCGGGAAATGCGAATGAGGTCGGCCACCGTTCCGGTGAACGGCTTGTTGGCTTCCCGCGCCGCTCCCGGGCCGGCGGAGGCGGAACCGGCGACCGCAGAGGGTGACCCTCCCGCATTTCCCGGACTCCCCTTCCCTTCATCGCGCGATGCGGGAAGCAGATAACGGTCCAGGACAACACCACCGCCGATGCAGGCGGCGAAGAGCACGATGCGGGTCATGGGGACTTTCATGAGCGCATTCTCTATCATAAAACCGCGCGTCTGGCTCTGTCAATTTTTGCCCTCAGTGGCCTCCCGGCGCGCCGGGCCGCGGTTACTCTTTGGTCACGGCCTCATCCAGATTCAGCAGGCTCAAACAAACGGTGGTCCATGCGGCGTGGAGTGCGGGATCAAGCGTGGCATTCCGTTTTGACTCGCCGTTTTCCAGGAACTT
>DATAIE010000876.1:0-4620 GCA_036262875.1 Verrucomicrobiales bacterium | reverse complement strand
CTCCCTTTTGTCCCTGCGACCGTTTCTTTAGGCGTCCATTTATCTTTCCAACCCTCCCTTTGACACGGGTGGAAACCCCCTTTATCAATCGCTTGTGAAAAATTTCACAAAGTCCAGCCCCTCCGCGAGCCTCCAGTTTCCGTTCCAACTGATAGCCGACCGGTTGGTGTCCGTGGAGGAACAAATCCAGGCACAATCCAAGGCCTTCGACCCGTCGGTGGAAGGGTACGTGGATTATGTTCTGGGCACGAGCGGCAAGCGCATTCGCCCCGCTCTCAGCCTCCTGGCCGGCGGAGCCTGCGGCGAGCCCGGCCCGGACCACGAAAAGCTGGGCATCGTCCTGGAAATGATCCACCTGGCCACTCTGGTCCACGACGACATCATGGACGGTGCCGATCTGCGCCGCTCCCAGCCCACGGCAGCCGCCCGTTGGGGCAGCGCCCTGAGTGTTTTGCTCGGCGACTGCCTCTTCGCCCATGCGCTGGAAATGGCCGCCAGTTTCGACAGCACCTGGATCAGCCGGAAAATCGCCCGCGCCTCCAATGAGGTGTGTTCCGGTGAAATTCTCCAGACGCAGCGCCGTTTCGACCTCGCGCTGACTATTCCGGAATATTTCCGCATCATCCGGATGAAGACAGCCGCCCTGTTTTCCGCCGCCACGGAACTGTCTGCATGGCTCAATGGCGCCAGCGAAGCTGTGCAGGAAAACCTCCGCCTCTACGGCGAACTGCTCGGCACGGCCTATCAAATCTACGATGACTGCCTCGATCTCTGCGGCGAGGAAAAACAGGCCGGCAAGACCCTCGGCACCGACCTCGTCAAAGGCAAGCTCACTCTGCCGATCCTCTATCTCATGGAGGACGCCACGGAGTCCCAGCGCGGCCAGTTGAACAAGCTCATCCTTCGCCAGGAACCGATCGATCTGAGTGTCGTCGCCGGCATCGCCAACTACGCCGGAGCCATCTGCCGGGCTGTTGCCACCGCGCGCGGCATGCTCGCCCAGGCCCGGACCGCACTCGTCATTCTTCCGGTCAACGATTACACCACGGCCCTCGGCGGAATCACTTCGTATCTCGACTCACTCCTCGACGGCTGCCGGCCCTCATAACCGGAGGGATCGACGACGGGGAATTCTCACCGGTCGACCGTTGCCGACTGCGCCCGAACGAGTACTGTCGCCGGGTGGCTGCTTCCAATTCCCGAGGGAAAATCGAACCGCATCCACCCTCCCTCGGACGACATCGTAAGGTTGAGCGAGACGGTTTGTCCCCCCGCGGGAGGCGGGAGCAACTGACTTTCGCCCGGGAGGATCGGTTCCTTGACTGCGTAATGAATGGCGTCATGGGGCGGCGTTTGGCCACGTTCCTCACGGAGAGGACCGGAGGATAAGTGATAGGTCATCGCAGAGGGACTAGCGGAAACGTTGACCTGAATGCCGAGAGTATCCCCGACACCCGGTCGGCTCCCCGAGATTTTCAAGGTAACTTCCGGCGGAGTTTCCTCTGTGGTCTTCCCCCCCTTTTGGAGAAGACTCTTTGGAGTCTGCCGTATCGTGAGTTCCTGCCCGATGGGAGTGGTATCGCGGGGAGCATTGGCGATGCCCGCATTCGGCTGACGGAGAAGCGCACTAACGTCGGCGGCGGCAATGACCTGCCCGCCGGCGGTTGTGGAAAGAGGGATTTCTCCGTCCCACTCGATGATTTTCATTTCCGCCTGCAGGGCGTCTCCGGAGGATTCCAGAACAGCGGCCGCAGCGGCATTGGCGGCATGCAAATTTTGCAGACTTCCCTTTGCGGTAATCACGCCCGCCTCCGCATCATAGGTCACGCCGTCAGCCGGCATTCCGTGCACACTGAGCAATCTCAACAATGCCTGCGACGGGTCCGTGACCGCCGGGAACGCATTCACCACCGGCAGTACATTGTCGTCACTCGTAGCAAACGATGTCCACATCCTGCTCTCTCCACGTTCCTGGACGACAGGTATACCCACGATGGTTCCGTTTACAGCGACAGCGGGCATCGTCTCCGGTTGAGCCGGAACGGGAGCCCCATCGGGTCGCGTCAGGATGTAGTCCGCCTGGTCATTCCATGTGGTCAAAGGCTGGTAGCCGAAATAATTGTCCACGCCCCTGGGTGCCTTCATCCATGACAGCACCGGATAGCTCGATTCCGGGAGAACAAACGAATACTCCACGTTGCCGTGTGCAGTGCCGTGTCCTGCGGCGGCGATTTCCTGCGATGCCTTACTAATGAAAGCCGCGAAAGAGGCCTTCGGAAGAGCAATGGTCCATTTTCGCTCTTTGTTGCCGTCTGCGGGGCGGCTCTCTTCCTCCATGGTGACACCGCCCGCGGTGATCACCGGTTTCAGTCCGGCCTGCGCCGCCACGAGTTCCAGATTCGTCAGCAGGGAAACACCGGGAATCTCCAGCGATACCACCGGCTCGTCTTCGGGCTTGAGCCAGCGCTGCCGGAGTTTTTCGGAAAGTGCGACAGTGAACGAGGCCGCCTCTCTGTCGTCCTTCGGAGCCGCACTGCGCCACTTCTCCTGCAGTTGCGACAGCGCTTGAGAGACCGGCTGCGATCTTACCTGCATCACGGGCACATAGAAGCGGCGCAGCCTCTTTTTCATGGCCGTCGATTCGTTCACCCGGTTGTCCACACCTGTCACGGAGGCGTAAGTGCCTCCGCCACCGCCGCCCGGCACTCCGGGTTTGCCTTTCTTTGCCAGGGTCGTTTTTATTTCACCCAGCACGCTCAAGGCCGCGCCGGTAACCACAGCAATGCCAGCGACCGCCGCCATCGTTTTCAGAGGCCAGCGTTTACGCGGTGCCACCGGTTCCACATCCTCCGCCGCACGTTCCATCCGGCGTGTGTAGAGAGCGGTGCGTTCCCCATCCTTCATGACCCCGGACAGGTCCGCATCGAGGCGGGAGAGAGCCGCGAACTCCTCTGCGAGCCCCGGGTTTTCCAGCATGGCGTTTGCCAGGAGGGCCGCCTCCGCAGGCGTCAGCGTGCTGTTCAGATGCTTGTGCATCAGATCGGTCATTTCTTCATTCATGGCACAGGACAGTTTAGGGTTATTCTCCCGTTTTATCCACCACGTGGAGGGAGAGACGCCGGCGGATGCAATCGGCGAGAGAAGTGCGGGTCCGGGAAAGAATCTGGTGCACGGCATCGACGGTAGACCCGAGACGCACGGCGATGCTGTCGCCGCTCAAATCCTGGTCATAGCGCAGCGTCAGCACCTCCTTCGTGCGGGCGGGCAGCCGGTCCATGCACTCGCGCAGGGCGATACGCCGCGGACCCTCCGGCACCTCCGTGCGGTCATACGCCTCCAGCACGTTTTGGATGGCCTCCGGCGGGAATACGAGGGGAAAGCGCGCATTGCTCCGGTGCTCGTGCAGCACCTTTCTCGCGGCAATACCCCGGGCCCACGCACCAAAGGACCGGTCCCGGTCATACCGCTCGAACGATTCCCACAGCGTGAGCGCCACATTTTGGAAAATGTCCTCCCGTGTCTGGGCATCGCGGATCAGGGCTCCGATAAATGCCCGGAGATCACCCTGATGGGCGAGGAAGAGCGGCAGAAATTCATCGTGTTGCGACATGGGGAAAAACGGACCGGGAAGGTGTCCACCCCCATCTTCCGGCCAGCCGTCGAAAACTGACAGAAATCTTTCGACACCGTTCAACTGACCCGCAGACGCGAAACACTATACCGCCAGCCCGGAAACGTTTGGGCTGCGGTGGCAAGCGTCAGCGCGACACCGCTTTGGAAGACGGTTTCCATCGCGGACACCGGCCTCCAACCGGCGCGAGGGCTTCGACGGAATCCTCAGGTAGGACCAGACGTCAAGCGTAAGGCCGAAAGTGGCGCTGACGCTTCCCGCCGCAGTCCAAAAGCGTCCGGCCTGGGCGGGCACTCCCGGACAACGGGAATTACTTCCCTCCCGCCTGCTGCTGCCGCAGTTGCTCCAGCCGGCTCAGGGGTTTGGGAGCAGCCGGTGCCGCCGGTTTTGGCGGAGGAGGAGGCTCATTCTTCGCCACCACGGCGGGAGGCGGAGCAGGCGGCGGCGGATCGATGCGCAGCACGCCACCCTGGGCGACGGTGTGCGGAATGGGATTGCCGTTTTCCATGATGATCGCCTGACAAAAGAGGTTCTGATGTTTGCCCGTGGGACTGTCCGGGGCCGTCGTCACCGGGAATCGCAGTTCCTTGTCGTCGGCGGAGATTTCCTTCTCCACGGTGCTCGTCTTGGCAGGCATCCCGAACACCGTCACCTTCGCCTTGCCCTGCCATTTTTTAGTGACTTCCAGTTTGCAGAACAGCTCGGTGGGTTTCCCCTGCTCTGTCGAGGCCATCTCCATCTTCATCTTGAAGTAAGGCGGCGCGACAGTGATTGGGGTCAGGGCCGAGGAGGTATAAATTGGCCCGCCGCCGGCGTCCGTCTCTCCCCGCACCGCAATTTTCCAGGTGTTCGGAGAAGCATCACCATTCGCGGTGAGTTGATAGACGACCTCGTCCTTTCCTTCGGGAATCGAAACGGTGCCCGGGGCGCTGATCCCCGGCGGATTCCACAACATACGGACCGTGATGGGAGCCTTGAATCCCTCTTTC
>DATAIE010000875.1:0-9076 GCA_036262875.1 Verrucomicrobiales bacterium | reverse complement strand
CCCCGGAACCTGCAACCGGCAGTCCGGGCACGAATCCGGCGATAACCTCCCCGCCCGTCAATCCCATCGGGGCTCCGGCAATGCTTCCGGCCTGAATGGCACCCTCGACGATGCGCAGCGCGACGGTTCCGTCCGGCATCTGCATCCATGTCAGAGGATGGGCGGTGAGAAGGGACCGGCCGGTTTCCGCAGGGAACATTCCCGTGCCCCGGAAATAATGGTGTCCATTGCGTTCGATGTGCGGAATGCCCAGCGCCGCCATGACGGCGAGGTCCTGGAGCAGGGCCACGGGGCCGATGTTAGAGAGGTCTTCTCCGCTGAGAATACTCCCCAGCCCGTGCCGGTGCAGCAGTGCACGATTGGCCAGTCCTTTCGTCAGTCCCTTGCAGTTTTTGTGACTGGTGCCGGCATAACCGAGAGCGAGGGCGCGCGGCAAATCGTTCAACGAAGCATCCGCCTCGTCGATAATGAACGGCGGATGTTTCGCCCACGATTCGAGGGCCTCGCCGGTGGAGGCCTGAAGCGAGCTGTCGCGATGCAGCGGCTGCTCCACGAGCAAGAGCCCCTGTTCCAGCCAGGCCGCGAGATGCGGACGCGTCATCCAATGATTCCAGTGTTCCCGAAAGACGCGGATGTCAGGATAGTTCTCGTTGCCGTCCAGGGTGAACTTCGCCCCCGCGGGCAGCAGGAAGGCGAGCGCGTCCAGGCGGGCCGTGTCGCTCTCCCGGTTTCCTGCAAGTTTGATCTTGAAATGCGTCAGTCCAAAAGCCCGGATGTTTTCCTCCAGCGAATGCGGCAGCCCATCGTTCAATGGTGCGGCAATGTCTGAATCCGTCAGGGGGTCGGCAAGGCCCACCGTATGCCTGACAATGAGTCGCTCAGCAGGCGCAGCCGGAATAACATCGGCGGGTACGAGGCCCGCAGTTTCCCTGCGGATGCCGGCGAAATCAATCCCGGCAAGATTCTCCCGCCAGAGAGTGTGGATGCTGCATTTCCGGGCCTGACACAGCGCGTGACAAACAGCCCGTTCCACCATGGCCGTCCCCAGATGTGCCAGCAGCGGAGGAATTCCCGGTGTTCCAGCGAGGTCCGACTGAGCTGCATAAACCTCACGCCACCAGTGGAAGAAGCTCAGGGCCTCCTCCGGGCCCATCGCCGCATCCGCCGCGTGCTGCAGGGTGCGGCACATATCCGGCAGATCCTCGTCATACGAAGTGTCAGGGTTTTTGACGAACCATTTGGGCACCCAGGTCTCCGCACTTACCCCTCTAACGACCCGGCCATCGCATTCCACGGTGGCCTGCACGAGGACGTGCGGCGCCCTGGTCATGCTGGCAATGCCATAACGAAAGGGAAAGCGGGTGCCCACCCAAAGATGGGCGAACGAGATATCCAGCACTTTGATCCGGGGCGCGTCCATAGGCATATCCCGGCATTGTCTCTCAGGTCACCGGCGGTGTGAGGCGCGGGCGGGGCGTCAGGATTTCCGGCCCGTCGGCAGTAACGACAACAGTGTGCTCAAAGTGCGCGCTGGGTTTCCGGTCGCGGGTGACGGCGGTCCACCGGTCGGCGAGCACCATCACCTCAGACACTCCCATGTTCACCATCGGTTCGATCGCGAGCACCATTCCAGGCTCGAGCCGGAGCTTGATGCGTCCGTTGTCAAAGTTGGGAACTTCCGGTTTTTCGTGCAACTGCCGGCCCACTCCGTGTCCGACGAATTGCTCCACCACCGTAAAACCATAGCGTTTCACGAAATTCTCCACGCTGCCGCAAAGCTTGCGCAACGGCTCGCCGGGGCGCGCGTGACTGATGGCGATGTGCAGTGACTCCTCCGTGGCGCGCAGCAACTGATGCACCTCCGGTGGAATCATGCCCACCGGCACTGTCGTCGCATTGTCGCCAATCCAGCCGTTTTTCACGATGCCCACGTCGATCTTCACAATGTCGCCGTGCTGAATGATGCGGTCCGCCTTTCCGATGCCGTGCACCACCTCATGGTTGAGGGAAATACAAATCTGGCCGGGAAAATTGCGATAGCCAAGAAACGCACTGCGGCAATCCGCATCGGCCATGAACTGCGCGGCAGCCCGGTCCACCTCCAGCGTGCTCACTCCCGGGCGCACCAGGGCCACCGTTTTGGCGAGCACTGACGCGGCGGTGTGCCCGGCCTCCCGCAGGCCATCGAGTTCAGCGCCTTTACGGATGGGAACTTTCATGGACGGTCAGCGGAGTCCGCAGTCCTACGAGGAGAATTTCTTGTAGATCGCCATGCTGATACCCAGCAGGATCATCACCGCGAGAACCACATACAGGATCACAATGCGCCCGCTGGCAGCCGTCAAACCGGTGCGGACCGATCCATCGCCGTCATAGCGGCCACGAATGCGACCCTTGCGGAGGAAGCCGTCGTAATTCCGCTGCAGCAGGTGGGTTTCCACCTGGCGCATCAGATCGAGCAGCACGCCCACGAGAATGAGAATGCTCGTGCCCCCGAAGAACTGCGAGGCCTGTTGAGGAATGATGTCCGCCCAATAGAAGGTCATCACCTGCGGAATGATCGCCACGATGGCGAGGAAGATAGCGCCTGAGAACGTCAGGCGGCTCATGGTGTAATCCAGGAAGTCCGCCGTGGGCTTTCCTGGGCGGATGCCCGGAACGTAGCCGCCGTTCGATTTCAGGTCCTCCGAAATCTGCGTGGGCTGGAACATGGTGGCCACCCAGAAGTAGGCAAAGAAGAAGATGAGCACCAGGTAGATCAGCCAGTGCCACGGCCCGTTATTCTGGAGCGCGTGGGAGAAATCCTGAATCCAGCCGACGTGCGGCCAGATGGAACTCAGGATCATCGGCGGGAAGGAAATGATGGCCGACGCAAAGATGATGGGCATCACCCCGGAGTAGTTCAGCCGGATTGGAAGGTGCGTGGACTGTCCGCCCATGACCTTGCGGCCCACCATGCGCTTGGCGTAATTGATCGAAATCTTGCGGGTCGCCTGGGTAATGACGATGATGGAGCCCACACTGAGGACAAACAAACAGATGAGTCCCACGAGGATCATCGCCTTCGTCGGATCGCCGGCGACGATCAGTTTCTTGAACGTGGTGACCATCGCAAAAGGAAGGTCCGACAGAATGTTCACCGAAATGATCAGCGAGGTTCCATTGCCGATCCCCCGCTCCGTGATCTGTTCACCCAGCCACATAAGGAACATGGTGCCCGCCGTCATCGCCGTCACGGCCATCGCATAAAAAGCGAACGTCCCGTTCAAAGTGCTCGGCACCAGATCAACGTGATGCCGCGTCAGGTATTCATGCATCCCGCGGAGCAGGAAATTGTTTTCAGGGTAGCACAGCCCCTTCGCCATCAGGTATCCCTGGATGATACAAAGGACAATGGTGACATAACGCGTGTACTGCGTGATCTTTTGCCGTCCGCCCGCCTCGCGCGCCAGCTTGCTCAGCCGCGGCACCACGGCCGTTAACAACTGCACCATAATGGAGGCGCTGATGTAGGGCATGATGCCCAGAGCGAGAATCGAACAGGAGGCGACAATACCGCCGCTGAAAGCGGTAATGAGCGTATTGATCGCATTACCGTCGCGCGAATCCGAGGAATTGAGAAAGCCCTGCACCACCGCCGGATCGACACCCGGAAGGGTAATCGCCGCGCCTATCCGAACCACGGCCAGCATGGCCAAAGTGAAAAAGACCCGGTGACGCAGTTCGGGAATTTTGAAGATATTGGCGAAGGCGGAAATCATGGGCGGTCAGCAGGTCAGTCAGCAGTCGAAAATGGCCAGGGTAATAAACAGATGGGCGCAACGTGTGTTGCGCCCATCCGCAGGAGGATTGTCTAGTTATTTGGCAGCGGGGGCAGCGTCAATGACTTTTCCCCCCGCCTTTTCAATCTTTTCCCGGGCGGAGGCGCTAACCTTGTGAACGCTAACGTTCAGCTTCTTCGTCAGTTCCCCGTCACCGAGGATTTTGACACCATGATGACGGCCTTTGACGAGACCCGCAGCGCGGAGCGCCGCTTCGTTGACCTCAGCGCCTTCGTCAAAACGCTCGTTCAGCGTGCTGACATTGATGGTCGCATAACGAATGGCGAAGTCGACGTTGCTGAAGCCCTTCTTCGGCAGACGGCGGTAGATAGGCATCTGGCCGCCTTCGAAACCGTGACGGACAGTACCGCCCGCGCGGGCCTTCTGACCTTTGTGGCCCTTGCCGGAGGTCTTGCCGTGGCCGGAGCTTTCGCCGCAGCCCAGCCGCTTGATGCGGTGCTTGGAACCGGGACGGGGAGAGAGTGTAGAGAGATTCATCCGAGTGAAAAGACAGGTGGAAAGTTTGGTGATTGAAGTTTGGAGTCCCGGCGCACCGGGCGTCGTCCCTTCCGTGGAGGTTTCCAGTCTCCGGATCAGGCCCGGTCAGACTTGAGTTTGCCGCGGGCGCCAAGGAATTGCTCCCGGGTGCGCAACTGCTGCAGCGCCTGGAGCGTCGCCTTGGCGACATTGGCAGGGTTCTTGGAGCCGAGACTCTTCGCGAGCACGTCTCTCACGCCGGCCGCTTCCACAACGGCGCGCACCGCACCGCCGGCGATAATGCCGGTTCCGGGGCTGGCCGGTTTGAGCAGCACGCGACCGCCGCCGAATTCACCGGTAGCCTGGTGAGGAATGGTGTTGCCGCGCAGAGCGATGGTCACGTGCGCCTTCTTGGCAGCCTCGCTGGCCTTCTTGATGGCGTCGGAAACTTCGTTCGCCTTGCCGAAGCCATAGCCCACGCGGCCCTGGCGGTCGCCGGACACCACGAGAGCGGAGAAGCTGAAGCGGCGTCCGCCCTTCACCACTTTGGCGCACCGGTTGATGTGCACGACCTTTTCGGTCATTTCAGGGCGTCCTCCCTCGTCAGAGGAAGTCGCGGGCGATTCGGTAACAGTGTCGGTGGACATGAAATAAAGGGATTAGAATTGGAGACCGGCTTCCCGGGCGGCATCCGCCAGGGCTTTGACTTTTCCGTGATAGATATGGCCCCCGCGGTCGAAGACCACGTTGGTGACACCGGCGGATTTGGCACGTTCGGCGACGAGCTTGCCAACGCTCACGGCGCTGGTCATGGTGGCTCCCTTGCCTACGCCTTCACCGTGCGTGCTGGCGTTGGCGACGGTCACGCCTTTGACGTCGTCGATGACTTGGGCATACACATTCTTGTTTGAGAAATGAATGGCCAGACGCGGACGTTCGGAGGTGCCGCTGACTTTCTTGCGGATACGGGCGTGCACCCGGCGGCGGATTTCTTTGCGATTGATGGACATGTGGCGAAATGAGTTAGAGTTTTCCGGTTTATCCCGGTTACTTCACTTTCTTGCCTTCCTTGCGGCGGATTTGTTCGCCGGCGTAGCGAACTCCCTTGGCCTTGTAAGGCTCCGGACGATAGTAATTGCGAACATCCGCGGCGAACTGGCCGACGCGCTGTTTGTCGATGCCTTCCACCTTGATCTTGGTGTTGTCGGACACGGTGACTTTCAGGTCCGCAGGAATCGGGTGGAGCAGCGGGTGGCTGTATCCGAGCGACAGGTCGAGGGCGCTGCCCTTGACGGCTGCACGGAAGCCGGTGCCGTGGATTTCCAGATCCTTCACGAAGCCTTCGCTCACGCCTTTGATCATATTGCTGATCAGACGCTGGCTGGTGCCGTGGAGGGCGCGCTGACGGCGCTCGTCGCTGGAACGCTTGAAGGTCAGGGTGGTGCCTTCCGCGGACATGGAGATGCCGGTGGGCAGCACGTAGCTGAGCTTTCCTTTCGGACCTTCCACCGTGACGCTGCCGCCGTCGTTTTTGACGGTGACCTTCGCCGGAAGGACGATCGCTTTATTACCTACTCGAGACATAAAACAAAGAGGGTTCGGGTTCGTGGGGTTACCAGACGAGGGCGAGAAGTTCGCCGCCCACGCGCTGTTTCTTGGCCTGAGCGCCGGACATCACTCCACGGGAGGTGGAGAGGATGGCGATGCCGAGGCCGCCGAGCACGCGGGGAATGTCATCCACCTGCACATACTGGCGCATACCGGGCTTGCTCACCCGCTTGATGTCGGTCACCACGGCGCGGTTTGCCGCGCCGGTGCCGGTGTATTTATTCTTCACCTTGATCACCGGGTGTTTTCCGGTGGTGTCCACTTCATAGGACCAGATGTAGCCCTCCTCCTGGAGGATACGGGCGATTTCAGCCTTCACACGGGAGAAGGGTGCGGAAAAGTCCTCTTTGCGGGCCCGGCTGGCATTTTTCCAGCGGGTGAGGAAGTCAGAAATGGGATCGGTCAATACGGCCATTGTCGCTAAAAACTTGAGTGTTGCACGGAGGGTTATGCGGCCGCCTGCTCGCCTTCTTTGGCGGTGGCCGTTTTCTGATCCCGGAAGGGCATTCCAAGAGCGCGCAGAAGATCGCGTCCCTGGTCGTCGGTGACGGCGGAGGTCACGATGCACACGTCAAAGCCAAGCTGGCGCTTCACCTTGTCGATTTCGATCTCGGGGAAGATCGACTGATCGGAAATGCCGAGGGTGTAGTTCCCTTTGCCGTCAAAGGCGCGGGGGCTCACGCCGCGGAAGTCGCGGACGACCGGCAGGGCCATCTTGATGAGGCGCTCGAGGAACTCCCACATGATGCGGCCGCGCAGTGTGACCTTCACGCCGAGAGGTTCACCCTCGCGGAGCTTGAAGTTGGAGATCGCCTTGCGGGACTTCGTGATCACCGGGCGCTGCCCCGTGATGGTCTTGAGGTCGTTCAGGGCGTCCTCCACGGCCTGCTTGCGGTCCGCAGCTTTGCCGAAAGAGCAGTTCACCACCACCTTCTCGATCTTCGGGATCTGGTGGATGTTCGTCACGCCGAGCTTCGACTTGAGGGACGGGATGACTTTGGAAAAATAGTGTGTTTTGAGAGCGGGTTCCATAACCGTAATGAGGGGTCAGGGATTACTTCTTTTTCGCTTTGGCTTTCGCCTTCGCGGGAGCCGCTGCCGGCTTCTTCTCCTTCACGGAGTCGCCGGACAGCCTGACTTTGGAGATGTGGACGCTGCCTTCACGCTGCACAATGCCACCCTGCTGGTTGGTTTGTGAAGCCTTCTGGTGCTTCTTGATCATGCGCACTCCTTCGATGACGATTCTTCCCTTTTTCGGAAAAACCTGAAGGACCTTGCCGGATTGTCCCTTGATCGACGCGTGGCCGGAAATGACGGTCACGGTATCGCCTTTTTTGACGTGTGCTGATGCTGCCATGACTTAGAGAACCTCCGGTGCGAGGGAAATGATTTTCATGAAGTTCCGGTCGCGCAGCTCACGGGCCACCGGGCCAAAGATGCGGGTGCCGCGCGGGTTTTGATCCTTGTCGATCACCACGATGGCATTGCTGTCAAAGCGGAGAACGCTGCCGTCATCGCGGCGGATCGGGAAAGTGGTGCGAACGATGACAGCCTTGACGACTTCACCTTTCTTGACGGCTCCTGTAGGGGTCGCTTCACGGATGTGTGCCGTGATGATATCGCCGATCCGGGCAGTGCGCGAACGCTTGCCGAGAACACCGATCATCTTGGCAACACGGGCTCCCGTGTTGTCGGCCACCTGCAGCTTGGTTTCCATTTGGATCATAGGATCTGGTAGGGCTGGGGTTTGGCTTGGGTTGTTAGTGCTTGAGAACTTCGATCAGGCGCCAGCGCTTCAGCTTGCTGAGCGGACGGCACTCCTGGACACGGACGCGGTCACCGGTCTTCGCTTCGCCTTTATCGTCGGCGGCATAGAGCTTGGTGGTCTTCTTGACGATCTTGCCGAACTTGGGGTGCGGCACGCGGCGGACGACGCCGACGACGATGGTCTTGTCCATCTTGTCGGAGACAACCACGCCGACACGGGTCTTGCGGCGGGTGCGGCCGGCATCTCCGGCGGGCTGGGAATTGGAAGCGGAATCGGACATGGGAAAAGGTCAGGAGGGATTATTTCGCCGCGGCCGCTTTTTTGGCGGCGAGCTCTGTGAAAACGGTTTCGATGCGCGCGATGGAACGGCGCAGCGTCCGGAGACGGGCGGGATTCTCCAACTGTCCGCTCTTCTGCTGAATGCGGAGATTGAAAATCTCCTGCTTCATGCTGCGGCGGGCGTCAGCGAGATCCTCCACCGACTTTTCGCGAATTTCTTTGATCTTCATGGCAGTATCGGGAGGGGAAGGTTAGGCGTGAAGGGCGCGGCGGACAAAACGGCAGCGGATGCCGAGCTTGGCCGCAGCGAGACGGAAGGATTCTTTGGCAAGGGATTCGGGAACCCCGGCCACTTCGAAGAGCATGTTGCCGGGACGAACCACGGCCACCCAGAACTCCGGAGCGCCTTTGCCTTTACCCATCCGGGTTTCCGGCGGGCGGGCCGTTACGGGCTTATGTGGGAAAATGCGAATGAAAACTTTGCCTTTCCGCTTCAGGTTGCGGGTGATCGCAACCCGGCAGGCTTCGATCTGGTTGTTCTTGATCCATCCGCGGTCCAGGGTTTGGAGACCGAACTCTCCAAAGGCCACGGTCGTCCCCACCTGCGCGTTGCCTTTACGGCTCCCGCGCTGGGACTTACGGAACTTTACTCGACTGGGAAGCATCGCCATAAACTGATATCAAAGCTGAATGTTGAAATGGGAGGGAAGTCGTTTACTGGGCCGCCGGTGCGGGGGCCGCAGGGGGTGCATCATCACGGCGGGGGCCGCCAGGGCCACGCCCGCGGTTGCCGCCTCCGGGGCCGCCGGGACCACGTCCGCGGTTGCCGCCAGGTCCGCCACCGGGACCACCCGGGCCGCGCCGGTCGCCGTCCTTGCGCGGGGCACGGGCGCGGCGTTCACCGCTCTGGGAAGCCTGCACTTCACCTTCGGCGTTCAGGACGCGGTTCACCCAAACCTTGATCCCGATACGGCCATAAACGGTATGGGCTTCCGTAAAGCCATAGTCGAGAGGAGTGCGGAGCGTTTGCAGAGGCACTTTGCCCTCACGGTACCACTCGGCACGGGCGATGTCCGCACCGCCGAGACGGCCGGCCACCCGAATCCGGATGCCTAGGGCTCCA
>DATAIE010000874.1:0-1660 GCA_036262875.1 Verrucomicrobiales bacterium | reverse complement strand
CTTTGCCGCCAATCTCGTGATCGGCAAAGGGCACCGGAAAATGCAGAGTGAGTTCCGCCGTTTCTTCCGGGAGCATTTCGACACCGTGCGCTCCATCACGACGGAAGCGAGTCTGAACGAGTGTCTGGTCGGAGGCCGCGAACTCACGCCATGGAAGAGTATTCAGAATCACTGCATCGATTTCCCTGACAATACAGACTATTGCTTCTGGAGGCGGCTGCGCTCCCGCACTCTGACATAAGGAGGCGGGCAAAACCGTTAAGCTCTCACGGACTCAAACGGACCTTCACCCTGACAAACACCCTGGTCTGCGCTGCCGTGCCGCAACGCCAGAGACGGGTGACGCTTCCGTCCAGGTTAAGTGTATCGGAGACGGGGATCGCAGGTGTCCAGGTGGAGAGGTCTCCGCTGGTCACAGCCTCCAGCGCCACGTCATCCGCTCCCGCCCGGCGTTTTACCTGAATCGTCAGGACGCCATCCCCATCCATGCCGGTGGTGATGACGGGGGCAGAAAAGGGATCGGTGTCCGGGGTTCCGAGCGCATGCTCGACGAGGGCGGGGAAGCCGTCCTGATCGGCATCCGCGTTGATGTCGCCGCCCGCAGGGAAGGAAACGCTGTCCGTGCCTCCGGGATTTCCACCACTGGTGGTGGAGGCGCGCCAGGCGGCGGGATCGTTCACGTCCGTCACCGTGTCCGGATGCATGAGCACCAGACTGGCTCCGTCCCCGTCGGCCACCGCGGGCCAGGAGCCGGAGTCGCTGTAGGTGACGCTGATGATGAGATTTCCGGCGATGTCCACGAGAGTGAGGGTGTCGCCGCTGTTTTTCAGCCCGCCGCTGAAGACCCCGGTCGGGGTCACTCCTGGATAAGCGGCTGCGAAGGCTGCCGCGTCCTTCACGATCACGATTCGCTGACCCGCGTTCAGAATCACATTTCCGAAGGTGAATACGATCCCGCTGGTGAAGCGGGCTCCATTCAGCGAAACGGTGCCGCCGCCCGCGTTCATGAGTTCCACGAATTCGGTGAGGTCATCCGGACCCGGTGGATTGTAGTGGATTTCAGTGATCAGCACCCGGGGCGGTGGAGGGGCGAACGATGCCTCCGTCAGAGGGCTCCATTCCGTGCCGTTGAGCACGCGTGATTTCACGGTGACCGGCTGCGAAACGGGAAGGGGAGAACTGTAGGCCTGTGCCAGAGGACTCACGGCCCCTTCCGTCAGCCGCGGATCTGTGCCGTCGGTGGTGACGTAGAGAGTCCCGGCTCCATTGGGGTTTGTCAGCGTCACCGTTGCGCCCGCCGCGATCGTTCCGCCAAACGGAGCCATGCCCGGAGCCTGGGTCACCGGCCAGAGTCCGACGTTGCGGCACTGGGTTAGGAAAGTGGGAATGCGGTTCGCCCAGTTTGTCCAGTTACCCTCGTAAAACGCCGAGCCCTGGAGCGCGGTGATGGCCGGTTTCACCTGATCCCGCAGGCTGTTCCACCGTGTCTGACCGGTGGTTTGCTGCAGGGTGCCACCATTGAAAAAGTGCTTCTGCAGCCGGTCGGCAAACAGCATCTTCCATTCCGGGCTTTGATTGAACCGGAGAAAGACGAGCCGCATGATGAAGGTCTCCGCGGCCGGCGCATTGATCATGAGATCTTCGGTGAAGGTATTGGCGG
>DATAIE010000873.1:0-6345 GCA_036262875.1 Verrucomicrobiales bacterium | reverse complement strand
AAGCTCACCTGCGTGGGGGTGGCGGTGTTCAGAGAGAGGCGCAGCACATCCAGAGGATCGTTCGGGTTCGTTCCCATGATCGCTTCGTCCGCATCGCTGATGCCGTCTCCGTCCGAATCACCTCCGGGAGGCGTTGCGGTGGTAAACAGCACATCGGAAACGGTGAACGATTCCGTGCCACTGGCCCCGACGCCGTAGATCTTGAGCTGCACATTCACAGCCGCAGCCGGGATGGTGTAGGAGAGGTTGAACGTGTGATCGGCGGAACCTGCGGCATCGGCACCCCCTCCGTTGAGTTCGTCCCGGTTCCTGTTTGCATCATATTCGGCGGCGGCGGTGGCATAGACAGTGTTAGTCACCAGGTCTGTGCCGGCTGTGCCGCTGTATCCGTTGAGGTATTGATTCGGGGGGCCGTTCGCACCCGCCGTGGCAGCCGCGGTCGAGGACGCACCATCACCCACATCGAAAGGAGTGATGAGGCTTTGGGTGACGCCATCGATGATCAATTCCGCCTTGAACTTGTCAGTGATTTCGAAGTTCGAGCCGGTGCTGATTTCGTGCGCGCGGAACTTGGCCGAGAAGTGGACGTCCCCCACGGTGGAAATGTCCAGCACTTCAGACTGCACGATGCTGTCGGTGGCAATCCCGGCATTCATCACAAGCTGGCGACCGGCAAACGGAATCCACTCCGGAGCCGTGCTGCTCGCAGCAACATCCGAAAGGCCGGCACCAAAATCCTTTTGGCCGACAATGACCGGGCTGGCAGTGGTGGGGGCCGGGACGGCGACCGCAACGGTAACCGGGGCAGGAGTCAGGGGATACCCTGCATCCGCGATGCTCACGTTGACCGTGGTGGCTACGCTGGGAAGATTGTGCAGGGTCAAGGTGACCGTTCCCGGGGCGGCGGGATAATTCCCGGTGCCGGTGACAGTCGACGGGAAAAGCGGGTCCACCGCAGTAAAGGCGGGGCTCACGTTCGTGGCGTTGATCGTGACGTTAAACGTGGCGACGTCATCGGCTTCACCCGGGCCGTTTTCCACACGGGCAATACTTCCAGGCACGAGCGTGGCGGTCAGCGTCGGGATGGGTGGCGCGAGATTGATCGGCGGGGAAGTGATACCCGCATTGAGGTTGTCTGTGAGGACCACTGTTTTGGCGCCGCCACTCACGGGGAAGGGCCCGAAAATGACGGGATTGGCAGTCGCATAGAGGCCGTTCCGCACAGGAGTCTCATCGCTGTGCCAGCCGGTGCTCGCTCCCAGATTCACCCCGTTCACGTTGACGGGAACCGAGAATTCATCATCGGAGGGGTTCACGGTACCCTTGTTATTGAAGGTCGCCGGACCCGCGAGGGTAGCGCTCAGCGTGGGAGGCGGCGTGCTCAGCTTGAGGTTTTGGAAAACCAGCGTTTCGCCAGGAGAGTTGGTGTTGCCGATAATACGAACCTGCACGGAATTGGCACTGGCCGGAATGAGGTAGCTGAAAGAAGCGGTTACAGGCTGCGCCCCGGCGGCGGCGGGGAGTTCCACTGTGCCCGTGAGCCTTCCGTCGTTATTGGTATCGGACGCCCCCAGCGCGCTGACGACCGTGCCGTCGATGATGAGATCGAGGGCGAAGGAATCCGCAGCCTCGAATCCACTGCCCCCTCCCACGGTGTCGTATTCCAGTTCCCCGGTCAAAAGCACAAAGCCCGTGGACGAGAGATCCAACTTGTCCGAGAGGACGATATAGTCGGCGTTTGCGGCCACCGAGTTTTGTTTCAGCGTCCGGGCCGTTTCATCCAGAACCCAGCCCGTAATATCCCCCCCATCGGACAAGATCGGCGCGTCGGCGGAAATGAGAGTGTTGGTGCCTATGATTTTCGGCGGGCCGACAGTGAACACGGAGTTGAGGGCGGGCGTGGCCGAATCAGAAACGGTCACCGTCTTCGCAGCCGAAATGGGGAAGCCCGTCCAGACAACGGAGGTTCCGTAGTTGGCAGCCGCGGTATTGCCGGCACCGGCGTCGGCGGTAGTCCATCCGGCCCCCACCGCTCCGGTACCCGCCACTTTCAACGTAAACCCGAACGTATCGTCGGTAAAATCCGCCGGAGTTCCATTGTCGTTCCGGGTCATGTTGGAGACCGTCGGAGTGAGCAGCCCGGTGAGAGCCGTGAACTGGGCCGAAACATCATCGATCGCCTGAAAGCCGTCCGTATTCGCTTTGTTCGTGTCCGTCCATTTGATCATCAAATACTGACCGGGAGCGAGGACAAGACTGCCGGGAGAAAACGTTACCACGGTGCGGTTTGCGGCGGCATTCCCATCGAGGACTTCTGAGGCTGCCGTCGCCGCATGCTGCCAGTTGGCTCCCGCGCCGAGGGCAGTGAATCCGTTGCCGGGGGCCGCTGTCGCACTGTTCGCGCCCGAGATGATGTTGGTAACGGGAGCGCTTGAAATCTGATAGTAGACTGTGAAATCCTCCACTACGTTGGCGACGGAATTTCCGCGCCACATTTCGCCGGTGTAGGTGAGAGAGGTGAGTTGCACCGGGCTCGTGCTGGTATTCTTGAAGGATACGGCGAGTGCCATATTCGCAAAACCACCGGTTCCGGTCGCTTTGGACCCCAGAGCACGGTCCGCGTCAGTGCCGCAGTTTAGAAGGCCGCTAAGATCGGCGGCTCCGGAAGTGGCCTGCGCGGTCAGGAGCACTGTCGCGCCATTGTTAGCCTGGGCATACCACCCGGGAACCGTGGAGTCGTCGGTCCATCCAGGCGAGCCGGTACCCAGAGAATCAAAATTCTCCGTGTAAGTCATGGTGCCGTTGATGGAGATGGGAGCCGCCAGAAGGGTCCCCGGAAGGGCCGCGACAGCGAGAAGGAGGGATGACGGTATTTTCATGATTGCTGCTTTAATTTTAAAGGCGGTACTGCGACGCCTGCCTCCCCTCTCGCGGGGGCCCTCATTAGAGACAGGTTATTTTTAGGGTGATCGGGCGAGAATGGCACTTTTCCGGAAAAGGAGTCAATCCTGAACTTCGCGGCGGAAGGCCGAATTTTTTAAGGGGCAACCTCAAAAAAAACCGGCTGCCCCTTTCGGAGCAGCCGGTGCGTTAAGACTAATTCAATCTGGCGGCAATCAGGGAGCCGTCGCGGGCCACGGGCCATCCGTGCCCATCACATGCAGGCGGTAGAAGCGGCGGGGTTCCGCCGGAGCGGTTGTCACGTTGAACTGCTTGCCGGTTCCGTCTCCGGCGATCGTTGCCAGTCCGGCGTCCTTCCACACCAGCAGGTGCGTCGCCTCCTGGCCGTTCGTGTCATCCGAGGCATACACGCGGTAGAACTTGCCGGCTTTCGTGGGGAAGTTCACCTGCGTGGGGGTGGCGGCGTTCAGCGAGAGGCGCAACACATCCAGAGGATCGTTCGGATTCGTTCCCATGATCGCTTCGTCGGTATCGCTCACGCCGTCTCCATCAGCATCACCGCCGGGAGGAGTCGCCGTGGTGAACAGCACGTCTGAAACGGTGAATGCTTCCGTTCCGCTGACCCCCGCACCATAAATCTTCAACTGCACGTTCACAGCAGACGCCGGGATCGTGTAGGAGAGGTTGAAGGTGTGGTCGGCAGACCCCGCGGAATTGGTGCCGGAACCATTGAGTTCGTCCCGGCCCCGGTTCGCATCGTAGTCGGCGGCGGCATTCGCGTAAACGGTATTGGTCACCACATCTGTCCCGGCAGCGCCGCTATAGCCGTTGAGATAAGTATCCGGGGTTCCGTTCGCTCCTGTGCCAACGGTCGATCCGGCCCCGTCACCCACATCAAAGGCGGACACAAGGCTGACCGGCACGCCGTCGATGATGAGTTCCGCTTTGAACTTATCCGTCACTTCGAAGTTCGAGCCGGTGCTCGTTTCATGAGCGCGGAACTTGGCCGAGAAGTGAACGTCACCCACGGTGGAAATGTCGAGCACTTCCGATTCCACGATGCTGTCCGTAGCGATTCCGGTCGTCATGACGAGCTCACGGCCCGCAAACGGAATCCATTCAGGCGCGATGGTGGCAGCCGTCACGCTCGAAAGGCCGGCGCCGAAATCCTTCTGACCAATGACCACCGCCGGGGGAACGGAGGGGGCGGGAACGGCAATCGCCACCGTTACGGGACCGGGCGCCGTCGGATATCCTGCATCGGCGATCACCACGTTGACAGTGCTCGCGGCGATGGGAACGTTGTGCAGCGTCAGGGTCACGGGCGTTCCCACAGCGGGATAGTTTCCGGCACCGGTAACCGTCGTGGGCACGAACGAAGTGGTGGCGGTAAACGCGGGGCTCACGTTGGCTCCATTGATATTGAGGCTGAACGTGACGGTATCGTCCGCCTCTCCCGCCCCGTTCTCCACGCGGGCGATGCTTCCGGCCACCAGCGTGGCCGTCAGGGTCGCGGTCGGCGGCGACAGGGTAAAGGTATCCGACTTGATCGCCGGGTTCCCCTGGTCTGTCAGTTGAACCGTCTTGGGAGTGCGATCCGTAAACGGCCCAAAGATCACCGGATTGGGAGTGGCATACAGGCCCGTGCGGGCGGGGGTTTCATCGCTGGTCCAGCCCGGGCTTGCGCCGAGGTTGAAGCCGAAGACGCTCACGGGAATGGAGAACGAATCGTCAGTGGAAGTGACGGTTCCATTGTTGTTCCAGAGGGCGGTTCCTGCAGAGGCGCTCAGCGTCGGCGCGGTATTGGAACTGAAGGTGATGTTGTCGATGAGAACGTGCTCCGAGTTGGAAACACCGGCAATACTCTGAGCCACGATACGCGCGAGAGGCTTGGAGGCCGTCGCGGGGATCAGTACGTTTGTGGAGAGGTTGTGGAACGTAAAGTCCGCCGAGGGAAATGTAACCACGTTAACCTCGCCCGGGTGGGTGATGGCGGCGATACTCTCACCGAACGCCGCAGCGGTTCCCAGAGGAACGTCCTTGATGTTGGCCGTGATGATATTGCCGGCGGTCGTATTGGCGAAATCACCGTCCTGAGCCACCTCAATGCGGAAGTTCAGTACGTCTCCGTTATCGTCAAGGCCCGTGGTGCTGGTCGAGTAAAACGAGAGATCGATGTCTCCTTTCAGCAGGCTGCCTTTCAAAGCACTCACATCCACCGCGTCCGTAATGAGGGACATATTGGTGGTGATATGGAAATACTTGTTCGTCGACGTAGCCGGCAAAGGTTGCGTCTGAACGTTGGAGTTCGTGGTGGCCCCCGCTGTGCCGCCGCGCCAGCCTGGCTCGACCGGAGCAATCAGTGCCGGGGTATAGGAGCCGTCTCCCACCGTGGAGGGACTGAAGGTAATTTTCGGGCTGTTCGTGGCAGTGACCGCATAGACGAACTCGGGCGCAGCCACTGCGCGCTGGAAATAAGCCTGAGTGTTGGCCTGGTCCTCCACTTTGACCGTCACGGGAGTGGTCGCGAAGTCCGCGATCGGCACGGTAAACGACTGGGTGGCGCCATAGGCACCCGTGGTTCCGGTGAGCGGACCGGCGGCGATTCTCCAGCCCGGTCCGACACTGCCCGTACCGGTGATGGTCAGGGAGAAGGTCACGGTGTCATCCGAAGGATCAGCCACATTCACTCCCGGGTTGCGCACCGGCGTGCCGAGAACACCCTTAATATCGAGGGGAAGGCCCGGGCCGGCGGCGAAATTCCGGATGTGATAGGAGGAATCTTCGCCCGCGGAGTTCTGGTCGGCGAAGAGGAGGTAGAACGGAGCGCCTGCCGCGAGCGGAGCGGGAAGAGCGATCGTGGTATTGACGATGTCCGGGGCATTGTAGGCACCGGCGGTATCGCGGCTAAAATCCGGAATCAGCGTCCAGGAGTTGGGTGCACCCGTGGTGCTCCAGTAGGCCCGCAGGCCTTTGATCGTTTCGGACACCGCGTTGGCGGCGGTCGCCTTCGAATATTCATACGAAATCTGAACCGAGTTCAAACTGCCGCCTGTCGCGTTGCTCAGGTGTCCGAGAAGGAGCAGGTAATCCTCTCCAGTAGCCCGCGTCTGGAGGAATGTGGTTCCGCCGTTGTTCGCGCCGGTATTCTGACGGGCGATGTTAAAGGCACTCGGGATGAACGTGCCGCTGCTTCCGAGGACGGTGGTGATGGTGCTGATGTCCGTGGCCGGGATGACTTTGGCATCCAAATCAGGACCGCTGAGGAGCAGGGCATCCGTGCCCGCACCTACGTTAATCGACGTCCACTTGTCCGTGGTGGGAACCGCAGAAAACGGATCCGGCACGAGAGGGGAGACGATGTCGATGGCGGCGTAAGCGGAGCCCGCTGTGCAGAGGGCTGCGGCGGCAAACGTTAAGGTAAGAGGTACGTTTTTTCTCATA
>DATAIE010000872.1:0-5889 GCA_036262875.1 Verrucomicrobiales bacterium | reverse complement strand
CTTCCCGGCGGGTGCCGGCAGCAGCAGTTCCCGCAGGTTGTAGCGCGTATACCGTGTGGCGCTGGCGACGTTTTCGCTGTCGGCATTGGCCACCCAGAGATCAAGTGAATCCGGGGCAAAAAGGACGCTGTGAATGTTGCTGTTCATGCACACGGGACGCGTCATGAGTTCCCGGGCGCTCTCGGCGGTGAACTTGCCGTAATTGGCGTTCACCCGGCGCACCAGTTCCTTGTAGCGGTCTCCGGCGGACATCAGCACGGTATCCTTCACCGGGTCGCTCAGTTGCGGATGCTTCTCGCCCGGCCACACCACTTCAAAAATATCCGGCGTCGTCTTGAGCCCGCAGGCGCGGTGGGACTTCGCATCGGAAAGGACATAGTAGTATTCGCAGGTGCGCGGGCCTTTACGCATGATCTCAATCGCCTCCTCCAGCGTGGAGGCTTTTTCCATCACCTCGCGCACGAGCTGCGCCATCGGCTTGCCGTCCCAGTGTCCCTCGCCGCGACCGCCCATTTCACCGATCGCGATCTGCTTCTCATTCATCGCCGTGACGCTGCCAATGAAACCGGCATAGCTCACATTCACCCAGCCGTTGCCCTTGTCCGGCTTCATGATCATCACCACCGCGTTCTCCTCCAGACCCGCGCCGCGCAGATAGTCGAGGATGCGCCCGTGATACAATTTCCCGTCCACCGTGGCATCGCCCATGAGCGCAAAGCCGCTGCAGTGGAACAACTCCGGGAAGAAATTCGCCAGCCGCACCTCCTCGTGTTCCATGCCCACCGCGTCCGCGATGGCATCCATCTCGCGGAGATGCCGGGGATCGATGAACGGCCCCGTGCGGCGCACGGCCTCCTCGATTTCTCCAAAAAACCAGCGCCCCTTGTCAAACGAACTGCCCACACCCACACCGTAGAGGATGCGGCTCAGCGCGCGCTGGATTTCCTTCTTCAACAGCACGCCATGCTGATGCCCCATTTCCTCCGGCGTGCCCTCAAGGAACAGCACGCGCGTGCCATCGTGATTTTCGAGCCTCCCCTTCCCTTCCGTGGCAATCACCCGCCGCGCGCCCGTCGCCGGCGGCAGTGTGGGAATGCGGCTTCCGACAGCAGCCGCCGCTGTTTCCAGGAACTTCACCAGGTGCGCCAGCGCCACGCGCTCCGTCTTGTCGTCCGACTCCGCCACCGGACGCCACGCCGATTCCGGCAGACCGTCGCTCACGGTATGGCTTTTGATGCGCAGGGTCACCGCCGCGCCTTTGCGGTCATCGTAGGAAATCGTTTCCGGCCAGGAATTTTTATCCGGCAACACGGCCGTGAGCGTGAAATCCGGAATACTCAGGAACTCCCACACCAGCCCCCCGATACCCTTATTTGGAGAAATTTTAAGCGACAGGCCGCTACCGGCAGTCTCCGCCATTTTAACATCCAACATAGGGCCGACCAGAGCGATGTCCGCCGGCGTCACCGGCACCTTCATCTCCGGCACCTTTGTAGCCACCACGCTCTCCGGACGCGTGCTGAATCGCGGCACTGCGGCATCGCCTTCCAGGAGCATGTTCTTCTTCGGCACATGGATCCAAATCTTCGTGCCGTCGCTGCTCAGCGACACCGGCCCATTGAAATCCGTCCCCAGCCAAAACCGGTTCGGCGCCTGAAACTTGATCCGCACCGGCCGCCCTTCGAGAAACTTCACTCCGCCCGTTGCCTTCTCGAACGCCATCTCCAACACGACCGCCTTCGCCGCCGTTCCCGCCGCCGGTGAAACCAGCGAAACCATCTGCTGCAAACCCTCCACCACCTTCGCCGCTCCCGGCGATGCCTCCTCCGCCCGCAGCGGCACACTCCACATCAAAGCCGCCGCCGGAAGAGAAAAAAGTGCCGTCCTTTTCATAGTGGTGATCATTCTCCCGCATCCTGACAGCCGCCCGGCGGGATGGCAAGATACGAATCCGTGGAAGTCTGCTCATTGCAGAAGAATTCCCTCCTCCGACTTTCGCCGGAGGCCGCGGAGCCCATGGAGAGGCTTTTCTCCGGCTGAAGTCCTCTACCCGGTTTTCCCTCATGGCAGGACACTGCGTCTGTCAAAGAGCGCTGCAGCTTCGCGCCAATCCCGGCCAGCCGCGGACTCTTTCAACCCCTGTTCCATCCGCCATGAAAACACCTCTCCTAACAATCGGAATCGTCCTCACCACTCTGCCCGCCGCGCTGGCATGGCCGTTTGTGGAACGCAACACCGGTACCGGGCTGCCGCCTGAAAATACACAGCTCTATAAGGTTTTTCAGGCGGACAGGGACCGGATGCTGGAAGTATTCGCAGGCGGGCCGTTCTTCCAGCAGATGAGCGCCTCCCAGTCCGGACCATTCACGGGACAAAAAATTACCCTCCCCACGCCGGACACCGATCCCTATCCGTCCAACTTTCCCGTCACCTGGGGCCATGGCGACGGTGTCAGCGCGGATATAGACAATGACGGGGACATGGACCTCGTTTACTCCGCGGTGCTCGATTACAATTTCTCGCCCGAGTGGATGAACGTACGGGTGGTGGCCTGCCTGAACGACGGCATGGGCGGCTGGACCCGCGGCTGGCAGTTCAAAACAACCTCCGCTGCCGTGCCGGACACGCCGGAACTGAAGCTCGCCGACTTCGACCGCGACGGTGACCTCGATCTCCTGGAGACCTCGGGCGGCGTGGTCATCCGATGGAATGACGGCGCGGGGAATTTCAACACCACCTCGCCCGTCCTCCACGGTGCCTATCCGGCCGCGCAGGGATACCGCACTACGCCCCGGGTGGAGACCGGCGACTTTGACGGCAATGGCTGGCAGGACTTCGCGCTCTTTGCCAATGACGTGCTGAACCCGAACGACTCCGTCTTCACCACCACGGGCCGCGCCACCGTTTACTACAATCAGGACGGTCAAAACTTCGTCACCGGCACCTTCGGCCAGAATACCAGCGGCGAGAACTTTTTCCTCACTGCCGCGGCGGATATGGACGGAGATGGACGCACGGACCTGCTCGCGACACGGCAGACGCTCAACGGCGGCTGCCAACTGGTCTGGTACCGGAATGCGGGCAGCAGTTTCGTCACCGGTGTGATCCTCCTCTCCCTGACAGATTCGCAGACCAGAGGGACCCTCGCCTTCGTTCCCGCGGACCTCGACGAAGACGGGAGACCGGACCTCGTCTTCGCCACCCGCTACGGCGAGGTGCAGTGGCGGCGGAATACCGGCGGCGGCTCCTTCGACCCCGCGGTGGTGATCAGATCCAGCACCTCGCAGGCGGCGGGAGAACTTGGCGCGGCTGATGTGGACGGGGACGGAGACATGGACATCCTGACGGAATCCGCCACACGTGTTCTGGAAAACACCGCCCCCCACCTGCGCAGTTCTGTACTCACTACCACCTTCTCCGGCACCGCTCTCTCCGGTGCCGTGGACCTCACCACGGGGGACCTCAACAGTGACGGCTTCCCCGATCTCATCGCCGCCGATGGCGGAGCGAACCGCATCCGCTGGTACACGGGCGGCGCCACCGGCCTGACGGAACAGGTTTACGTCAGCACCGGCTCCGTCTCCCCGCTAAGCGTGGCCGCCGGCGACTGGAATGGCGACGGCTGGACAGACCTCGCCTGGGCCGGGGGAGGGCTGCTGCGCCAGGCCCTCAGCACCGCCGGCAGCGGCATCGGCTGGAACTTCAGCGATGCTGCTAACATGACAGGCATCTCCGGCATCGTGCCCGGAGACATTGACCGCGACGGCGACCTGGACCTCCTTTCCTTCTCCACCGGCGGCATTGTGCGCATCCATGCCAACAACGGGAGTGCCTCCTGGGTGCCACAGGGCGTGGACACCGGCGTCAATGGCCTGAGCCGCATCGCCCTCGGCCAGACCATGCCCGGAAACCGTCAGGAAATCGCCGGACTCGGCGCCACGTTCGTCTCCCACTGGCGCTACACCGGTACGTCGTGGACGGAAACACAGCCTGCAAATCCCGCCGCCGGCACTGCCTCCCGCGGCCTGTGCCTCGCGGACATCAGCGATACTCTCGCAGGCGACGAAACCATTTTCTCACTGAATGCGAACAGTGTCTTCATGAGCCACAGTTCTCTGGTTGACCCCGTCCTGCTGGGCACGTTTTCCAGCCCCGTCGTGCAACTCACGCCCGTAGACTGGAACAGCGACGGCTACACGGACATCCTCGTCACCACGACGAACACGATCTCCCTCCTCGTCCACACGCCCGGTCCGGAGGCCGCCTTCGATTCCCCAGCACTCCTCCATGCCGTGGCCCCCGGAAAGACACTGCAGGATACCGTCGTGCTGGATGTGAATCGCGATAGCCTGCCGGATGCCGTGACGGCGGACAGCGCCGGAACCCTGTATCTCCTGACGAATGTCAGCTACGCCGTCTCCACCACTTTCACCGCCTCTGTATCCCGCGGCGTAGCCCCTCAGAGTTCCGTCGAGGCGGCCCGTTTTCACGGTACTTATCAAAGCCGCGCAGCGGGAGATGCCGGTCTTATCCCCGGGCGGGTGCTGCTCTCCTTCAACCGCGCCGTCGGCACGCCGGGCTCAGACGTCGCCGGCACTCCCATGACCGCGGCGGAGGTGGACGCGCTGGTGGATCTCGTTTCTCTCTACGCCGTGCGTCCCTCGGGCAACATTTACATGGGCAGCGGAAGCCTCACTTCCATGGGCAGCGGAGGGTTCGCCGCAGAAACCAGTGCCGGTCTCCCCGGCGCACTCGCCAGCCTCAATCCGGAAAGCGACTTCATCCTTTACCTCCGCATGAAGCAAAGCGCCGCCAACGCGCCCGTCACCCGGTTTTTCGTGCTCCCCTTCGGCGTCAGTTGGTCTGCGCAAAACGCCCTCTCCCCCGGCGGCATCGTGCCCGTGCGTGCCCGGACCGGCAGCGCCCCCGACCGGACTCTCTACTACATGCGCGCCGCCAGCCCCCTTGAACTCTGGCGCACCCAGTATTTCGGGGGCCCTGACGAAAACTACATCGTCACCGGCATCGCCGCTAACAACGCCGACCCCGACCTCGACGGCGTTCCCAATCTCGTGGAATACCTCACCGGCCAGGATCCTAAAGTCCCGGGCGGCCTCAACTCCAGCCCCGTAGTGGGCCTCTCCTTCAATGCCGGATTCGGCACCATGGTCCCGGATGTCAGCATGCTCACCAGCTTCGACAGCCGCGTGAAGGCAACTCTTCAATATTCCAACGACCTCTCCGCAAGCTGGGGGACCATCGCCTCCCGCGCCGGCACCACCGCCTGGACCGGCACCCCGCCCTACGCCACCACCGTGCTCACCGGCGGACGCAGCCGCTATGAATTCAACAACGGCGCCAACCCCGCCGTGAATACACGCCTGTTTTTCCGTCTGAAAGCAGAGGAGTTGCCCTGAGGACAACCCTCAGGTTTTCCCCGGAGAACGGCTGGACAGCCCCCGCTGCACAGCGCAATCTGCCGCGTGTCATCCTCTTCAGAATCCCCCGCCCCGACAGCCCTCCGTGATCCTATGTGGAATCCGGCGCGCTGGCTGCCCACGACCCGTGACGAGGTGCTGACGCGCGGATGGGAGGAACTGGATGTCATCATTGTCTCCGGCGACGCTTATGTGGATCACCCGGCGTTTGGCACGGCGGTCATCGGCCGCATGCTGGAGGCAGAGGGGCTGCGGGTGGCCATCATTGCCCAGCCCAACTGGCGCGACGATCTCCGCGATTTCAAAAAGCTCGGCGCGCCCCGGCTCTTCTTCGGCGTCACGTCCGGCTGCATGGATTCCATGGTGAACCACTACACCGCGGCCAAAAAGCTCCGCAGCGAGGACGCCTACACGCCGGGAGGCGAGCATGGATTCCGGCCGGACTATGCGA
>DATAIE010000871.1:0-2227 GCA_036262875.1 Verrucomicrobiales bacterium | reverse complement strand
CCCGCCTCGTCACGCTTGCCACCGCAGCGAAGGACTGGAAGACCGCAGCCGCCCAGGCGCGGCGCTGGCTGGCGGTGAATCCGCTGGTGGCTCCCCCGTGGCGGGCGCTGGCCCAGGCATCTGAGGAAACCGGCGACTGGACGACTGCGGCGACCGCATGGCGCACGATCCTCGCACTCGATCCCCCGGACCCGGCGGGCGTGCATTTCAATCTGGCCCGCGTGCTCCAGCGCAGTGGTGACAAAGCCGCCCTCCGTCATGTGCTCATGGCGCTGGAGGATAACCCCCGGCATCGCGAGGCACTCCGCCTGCTTCTGGAAATCGACAAGGCCCTGCCCGCGACGACTCCTGCTCCGGTGCCCTCCACCCCTCCGCAAAACCCATGAAAAAGCCGCTGCTCATTTCCGGGATGATCACGCTGCTCGCTGCCGCGGGATTCGCGCAGTTTGGCGGCGGGGGCCGGGGACGGCGTGGCTGGGGGGATTCGTATGATATTCCGCGCACCGCCCGGGAGGTGGAATCCAACAGCACCGGCACCCCGACATGGACGAACCCGCCTGCGCATCAAAAGGATGTCTTCACCTTCGCCCGCATCGCCTATTCCAGTTACGGCGGCGGACGGCGGCGTTTCGGGGGCGGCTGGAGAACGGACATGCCGGACAGCGATCTCAATCTCTCATGGCGGCTCCAGCAGATGACTTCCATGAAGGTCGATCCCGACGGGCGCGTTGTCCGTCTCACCGATCCGGAACTGAAGGACTTCCCTTTCATCTACATTGTCGAGCCCGGCAGCCTGTATCTCAGTGAAGAGGAGGCCACTGCGCTGCGCGAGTATCTCCTCAACGGCGGGTTCCTCATGCTCGACGATTTCTGGGGCGACAGCGAATGGGACAACTGCGAGGAGCAGTTGAAGAAGGTGTTTCCCAACCGGTCGTTCGAGGAGCTCAAACTGGATCACCCGGTCTATCACTGCGTCTTCGAGATCAAAACCAAAGGGCAGGTCCCTAACATCGATGTCGGCAAGAGGAGTGAGCAAAGCGGCGTCACCTGGGAATACAATCACGATGGCGACACGCAGACGGTTCATCACAAAGGCATTTCCGACGACAAGGGCCGCCTCATGGTGATGGCCACTCACAACACCGACAACGGCGACGGCTGGGAGCGCGAGGGCGAGAGCGACTACTACTTCCACAACTTTTCCGAGAAGATCGCCTACCCCCTGGGCATCAATATCATTTTTTACGCGATGACTCACTAACCTCCGATGACCGATCAATCCTCTGAAAATTCCACCCTATCCACTGCCACTCCTTCCGGTGCTGAGCGGGAAGCCTTTGAAAAACTGATGACCGGACGCGCCGCGATCGAGGCGGAACTGAGCAAAGTCATCGTCGGTCAGCGGGACGTGGTGGAGCAGATTCTCATCGCGCTCATCGCAGGCGGGCACTGTCTGATCACAGGTGCGCCGGGACTGGCAAAGACGCTGCTGGTAAACTCCATGGCGCGCATTTTCGCCCTGAGTTTTCAACGGATTCAGTTTACCCCGGACCTCATGCCGGCGGACATTACCGGCACGGAAATCCTGCAAAGCACATCGGAGGGCGCCCGCCGCATGGACTTTGTGCCGGGCCCGGTTTTCGCCAACATCATCCTTGCGGATGAAATCAACCGCACGCCTCCGAAGACGCAGGCCGCCCTGCTCGAGGCCATGCAGGAGCATCAGGTCACTGCCGCCGGAGTGCGCCATGCCCTGCCGGAACCCTTCTTCGTGCTCGCGACTCAAAACCCCATCGAAATGGAGGGCACCTACCCGCTGCCGGAAGCTCAACTCGACCGGTTCATGTTCAACGTCGTCATCGACTACCTGCCCGAAAAAGACGAAATCGAAGTTGTGCGCCGCACCACTTCAGGAAGACCGGCGAAGATTGAGTCGATCTTCAGTGGCGAGGATGTCGGCCGGTTTCACAGCCTCGTGCAACAGGTGCCCGTCGCGGAGGAATTGATAGGCTACGCCGTGCGAATCGCGGCCTCCTCGCGTCCGCGCCAGCCCCGCGCCCCGGAGTTTGTCAACGAATGGGTCAGTTGGGGAGCAGGCACCCGCGGTGGCCAGTCGTTGATTCTTGGCGCCAAGGCCCGGGCTCTGATCAAGGGGCGGGCGCATGTCACCGCGGACGATATCCGCGCACTTGCGGTGCCGGTGCTGCGTCACCGCGTGCTGTTGAAT
>DATAIE010000870.1:0-5412 GCA_036262875.1 Verrucomicrobiales bacterium | reverse complement strand
ATGGCTCACCCCTCGTCCAGGGCGGCGCTGGCCGCTCGTAACTCTCCTCTGCCTGGCCGCGGCGTTTATCGTCATAACAGCCCTTGGACTCATCGGCAAGGCCATGGATGGCACTCCGCTGGCAAAGCGACTCATCTCCATCACGGGTGAAAAAGAGTTCTTTGCCCGCAATGCACCCGCAGAGGCCGCGGCCACTGTCATCCAACTTCCGCCCGGCTCCGAGCTTCTCCCTATCAAAGAGGAGGGATATTGGACCTATTGCCAGATCGCCGGCACCGAAAAGTCCGCCCCTGTGCGCGGATGGGTGCGGACGGACAAGACGGAACGCCTGTGGCCATGGAACGCCACGCTGATCGAATAACGGGAAGCCGCTCTAACTTTTAGCTGCAAGCAGCCCCCTGCCTTTCAGCCATTCTGCAAACCGGTCGAGCCATCCCGCCACCGCTCCCTGCATGTTGGGCCGGAATCCGAAGCCATGCGGCACTCCTGCATACACATGCAGTTCCGCCGAGGCTCCGGCTCTTTTGAACCTCAGGTAAACTTCCGCCAACCCTTCCGCGATATCCTGCCGGTCCTTTTCCCCGCATGCGAGGAAAGCGGGGGGAGCGTCCTTCGAGGGAAGGATATCCCCCGACCGCCCCGGATAAATCAGCGCCTGAAATGACGGCACCGCGCTTTGCCGCTCGATGGCATCCGCGGCATCCGCCCTGCCCGCCACCGGCGTCATGCATGCCTGCGCCACCAGTTCACCGCCCGCCGAAAACCCCATCGCGCCGAGGCGCGCCGGATCCACATTCCACTCTCCCGCCCGTGACCGAATGAGTTGCAGCGCCCGCCGCGTGTCTGCCATCGCGTGATCTTTGATCGTGTAAGTCGAGCCCGGCTCCCGTGCCAGCCGGTGCTTCAAAACAAAGGCCGCAATGCCATGATCGGTCAGCCAGTGCGCCACAAAGACGCCCTCGTGATCCACGCACAGCTTGCTGTGCCCGCCCCCGGGGATCACCAGCACCGCGGCTCCCGTCGCCTTCTCCTTCGCCGGCAAAAACGGCGTGATCGACGGCTTGTGCACCGAGGAGACCGTCCGCTCCCCGCCCGCGGAGGTCACCACCTTCTCCGGCTCCGTCTTTCCCTCCGATCCCGGCGCCCCGTCCGGCCACAGCAGGATTTCTTTCGGATCCTCCGCCCGTGCAGTTTGAGAATGGAGCAGCAGAGCAAGGAGCGCCGCGAACGGCAGCAGCAGGCGGGAGGAGAGTTTCATGGCTGGGAGCAACTGGATGGAATTCCAGATGATGTCACGTCCGCTTCTGCGGGGACGTCAGCACGCCGGCTTTGGCCAACTCCGGCCTCGGGTTGGAGAACCGCCTTGCGTCCTGGTCCGCAGCGGGCTTTCAATCGGCATGTCCATCACCGTCAACGGCGAGCCGGTTCCCAACGATCTGATCAACGAAGAGTTCCAGGCCATCAAAGCGCACTATGAACGCATGGGCCGGGCGTCGTGCTGTGAACGCGACCCGGAGTTCCGGGGCTATGCGAAGGACAATATCATCGCGCGGATTCTGTTGAACCAGGAGGCCGAGCGGCAGTTCAAGGAGATCAGTGAAGAGGACGTGACCGCCACGCTGGAGCGGCTCATCGGCGAACACGGAGGCCGGGAGACGTTCTTTTCCAATGTGGGTCTCACTCCCGACCAGGAGCCTCTGGTGCGTGAGGATCTCCGGGCAGGCCTTCGGGTGGACCGGCTGATGCAACAGACCTGGGGAGGCACCGGTCCCCCTGACGAAAGCGCGCAGCGGACGTGGTATCAGGAGCGCATCGCGGAATTCATGACGCCGGAGGAAGTGAGCGCGCTGCACCTCTTCAAACACGTGGAAAAAGTGGAGGACCGGGAGACCGTCTACAACCTGCTCCGCAGTCTGCGAGCACAGGCTAGAGCCGGTGCGGACTTTAAGGCGATGGCGCTGGAGCACACGGACAAGGAGGACAAGCTGGTCGATCTCGGATGGTTCAAGCGGGGCGATTTCATGGAGGAGTTCGACCTCATCATTTTCTCTCTGGAGGCCGGAGAGACGAGCCCCGTGTTTGCCAGTCACTGGGGATTCCACCTCGCTCAAGTGACCGGACATCGTCCTCCCGCCCCCATACCATTCGGAGAGGTGCAGGCGCAGGTCGTCGAACGCATGACCGCCGAACACCGCCAGGGGGCGACTCAGGCACTTGTGACTGAGTTGAAGGCGAGGGCGGAAATCATCGACGATACACCCGTGACCGCGCCGGCGCATGAGCATGAATGAGCCTAACGGTTATGGCGGACAAAATGTTCCGTCTCTTTCCTTGTCCTGACACCCCGGCCTGATTTACGACTTCCTGCAACCTCATCACCAAAAGCACATGCTCTTCCTCGGAATCGACAGCGGCACCCAAAGCACCAAAACCGTGGTGCTCGATTTTGAAACCGGCGCCATCATCGCCCATTCCTCGGCGAAGTATGACGTCATCGATGGCCTGCCGCCGGGGCATATGGAACAGCATCCCTCCACGTGGACGAAAGCGGTGGACGAGACCATCGCCTCCTGCCTCGAACAGATCGGTGCCCGGCGCGATGAAGTGCGCGGCATCGGCGTGAGCGGACAGCAGCACGGCCTGGTGGCACTGGACGCAAAGGACCAGCCGGTGCGCGCCGCCAAGCTGTGGTGTGACACCTCCACCACGGCGGAATGCGAGGCCCTCGCAGCGGCATTCGGCGGACCGGCCGGTCTCATCGGGCGCGCCGGCAATGCCGTGCCTCCCGGTTTCACCGCTCCCAAAATTCTCTGGCTGAAAAACCACGAGCCTGACAACTTTGCGAAGACGGCCTCCGTGCTGCTTCCACACGACTACATCAATTTTCACCTGACCGGCGTGAAGCGGATGGAATATGGCGACGCCTCCGGCACCGGACTGTTGAATATCCGCACGCGGCAATGGCAGCGCGAGTTCATCGATTTAATCGACCCGCGCGTGCATGACATGCTGCCGCCGCTGGGTTCATCACTGGCCCGGCACGGGGAATTGCGCGAAGACCTGCGGCAGCGCTGGGGCCTGCCCGCAGGGGTGGTGGTGAGTGCGGGCGGCGGCGACAACATGATGGGCGCAATCGGCACCGGCAACGTGCAACCTGGCGTGGTCACCGTCAGTCTCGGCACCAGCGGTACGCTGTTCGCCTGCTCGGACAAGCCCGTCATCGACCCTATGGGCGAAGTGGCCGCCTTCTGCGACAGCGCGGATCAGTGGATGCCGCTCGTCTGCACCATGAATGTCACCGTCCTGACGGAGCAGGTGCGCGAGGTGTTCGGCTGGGAAATCCCGAAACTGGAGGAGCATCTCACCCGCGCTCCCGCCGGCGCAGACGGACTCGTCTTTCTGCCCTATCTGAATGGCGAGCGCACGCCGAACCTGCCCGCCGGCACGGGCGTCCTCTACGGACTGCGGACTGATAACATGACGCCCGCCCATATCGCACGCGCTGCCGTGGAGGGTGTGACGGTGGGCCTCGCCTACGGGATGACGCGCTTCAAGGATCTGGGCCTTACTCCCTCCGAAATCCGCCTCACCGGCGGAGGCAGCCGCAGCGCGGCATGGCGGCAGATCGTGGCCGACGTTTTCGGTGTTCCGGTTGTCACGTTGAGCACCGCGGAGGGTGCGGGCCTGGGCGCCGCCGTGCAGGCGGCATACGTTTCCCTCACAGAATCCGGCAAAGGAGTTTCCATGGGCGATCTCACCGCCCGCCTCGTGCAACTCGACGACAGCACCCGCTGCGCTCCCGACGCGGGGCGGCACGCGCTCTACGCGGGCCAGCTCACACGGCAGATGGACCTCACCCGCGCTCTGAAATCCGCGGGCTGGCTGTGACCGCTTCCCCTCCCCATCCGCAGTCGAAGATGACTCCGGTGCCGGCCACATCGTTTAAGGCGCGGGTGCTTGGTTTTCTCATCGCGTCCGTGATCCGCACGTACTCGCTGACCCTGCGCATCCGCTTTGACGACCAGTCCGGAATCAAGGAAAAGGGCCCCGCGATCTGGGCTGTGTGGCACAACCGGCTTTTTGCAGTCCCGCTCCTTTTCACACGGCACCTCAAACGGAAGCGCAAGGGCTGCGTGCTCATCAGCCCCAGCAACGACGGGGCGCTCCTCACTTCAGTGATGCGCCAGTTCGGGATCGAGGGCGTGCGGGGCTCCTCCAACAAACGCGCGGCGCAGGCGATCGTGGAATGCCGCCGGCGCCTTTTGTCAGGCTGGGATCTCGGCATCACTCCCGACGGTCCGCGCGGCCCGGTGTATGTGCCCGCCCCCGGGGTCCTGCAGCTTGCGAGACTGACACAGACGCCCGTGCTGCCATTGCGGGTCGAGTATTCCCGGAAGTGGGCATTGAAATCCTGGGACCGCTTTCAGATCCCCAAACCGTTTTCCCGCGTGACGATCACTCTCGCGCCGCTCGTCACCTTTGGCGAAGGCACGCTCGAAGAGGAGTGCGCCCAACTGCAGACGCTCCTTCACGGCCCGGCGGAGCAGCCCGCTTGAGACTCCGGCATACGTGCCCCGAAACAAAAACTCCCGGGCCAGCCATCGACAGCCGACCCGGGAGTTGCGCACATAACAGAATCTTACGGCACCACAAACTTGAGCCGGAAATACTGACCCGAACCCGCGGCTTTCGGGACCGTCAGTGCAAATTCCGAAACCCGGTGTGTGGACTGGCCCGGCGTCGTCGTTTCCGCGATGGTCACCCCCGGACGGGTAGTGGTGGCACTATCGGTCACCCGCGCCACCTCTTCCCAGGCCGCAAGGTCCGCGGAGGCTTCCGCCACCACTTCAGATCCGGTGGCATCCTTGTTCCGGGTGAACTTCAGCGTGATGTTGCCTTCATCTGTGGATACGGCGGTGAGCGGATGGCTCTCGCCCGTCACCTTCGTGGGGACTTTCGGATCCGATCCATACACATACTCCTGCAGGTTCGTCAGCCCGTCGCCGTCTGTATCGGCCTGCGCGGTCGTTCCGGCGGCATCATGCAGGACTACTTCCGACCAGACTTTGTAAGAGGTCGTTTGAGCAGGCGCTCCGGGATTGGAGGACTTCCAGTAGGTGAGGAGGGAACTGAGCGCCTCCGGTGAATTGGTGGCCGGCGGCTTACCGGTTTGATCGACAGTGTTCGCCCCGTGACAGGAGGTGCAGGTGCGCATCTCACCGGCTTTGAAGTTCAGCCAGTAGCGTTCACGCACCACCGCATTGTGATTCGGGTCCATCGTTTGCCATGTCATCGCGCGACCGGCGGGAATGATCGCCGCCATGCTGCCGTCCGTGGAAATGGGGACACTGCCTTCCGGACCGTTGGCCGGGGGATTGGAAGCGAGCGACTCCTGGCGCATGCTCCGGGCGG
>DATAIE010000869.1:0-1853 GCA_036262875.1 Verrucomicrobiales bacterium | reverse complement strand
CGTTTCAATACCGTCATTCTCCCCCTGCCATCCACCGCCGCGGAGGAAACGGAGATCGTTTCCAAACGTGTCGGCGAAATGGGCCGTGCGCTCAAACTGCCCTCGGAACCACCGGCCCTGGCGGAGGTGCGGCGCGTGGTGCAAATCTTCCGCGAACTGCGTGACGGCAAAACGGAGGACGGCAAAACGAAGCTCAAGTCCCCCAGCGGCACGCTCAGCACCGCGGAGGCGATTTCCGTTCTCAGCAACGGTATGGCGCTTGCGGGGCATTTCGGTGACGGCACGCTTCACGCCCCGGACATTATGTCAGGGCTTGTCGGCGCGGTGATCAAAGACCCCGTGCAGGACTCCGTGGTGTGGAAGGAGTATTTGGAAACGGTAGTGAAGGAACGCGATGGCTGGAAGGACCTCTACCGGGCCAGCAAGGAAGTGGAGTGACGCTAACATGCCGGACCTTCCTCCAGCCTTTCACCTCTTCGGCATCCGGCATCATGGTCCGGGGTGCGCCCGCATGCTGCTGGCGGAACTGGAGCGGCTGAAGCCGGACTGCGTGCTCATCGAGGGCCCGCCGGATGCGGACGCCATGCTGGCATTCGCGGGTGATCCGGAAATGAAGCCGCCGGTGGCACTGCTGGTGTATGCGGCGGACGATGCGAAGATGGCCGCGTTTTATCCGTTCGCGGAGTTTTCGCCGGAGTGGCAGGGGATTCGATATGGATTGCGGTCCGACGTGCCGGTGCGATTCATGGATTTGCCGCAGCGGCACCAACTGGCGCTGCGCATGGAGGAGGAGAAACCGGAGGAAACCCCGGCACCGCCGGAAGCAGCGGCGGAGGAAAACGCGGATGCCATCGTCGAGCCTGCGGAGTCCACTCCCCCCGAATCTGCGGACGAGCAGTTGCTCCATCATGATCCCCTGACATGGCTGGCCCGGGCGGCAAATCTCCATGACGGTGAAGAATGGTGGGACCGCATGGTGGAGGAGCGCAGCGAAACCGCGGAGGTGTTCCCGGCCATTCGCGAAGCCATGACGGTGCTGCGCAGCGAAGCCCCGCGCCGCAATGACGGACGCGAAGCCCTGCGCGAAGCGAGACGTGAGGCCTTCATGCGTGAAACAATGCGCGCCGCACAGAAGGAGGGCTTTCAGCGCATCGCCGTGATCTGCGGTGCCTGGCACGTCCCGGCGCTCGCGGAATGGCCGCCGGCTTCGAAAGACAAAGAGATTCTCACCAAATTGCCGAAGGTCGCGGTGGAGGCCACGTGGGCTCCCTGGACTTACGGTCGTCTCGCTTACAGCAGCGGCTATGGAGCAGGCGTGGTTTCGCCGGGGTACTATGAGTACCTATGGCAGCGCGGGCAGTCACCGGCACCCGGACCTGCTGCGGCGGCATGGCTGGTCAAAGTGGCGCGACTGCTGCGGGAGGAGGACATCGACTGCTCGTCGGCGCACGTCATCGAATCGGTGAGGCTCGCGGAATCGCTGGCCGCATTCCGGGAGCGTTCGGTGCCTGGACTAACGGAACTCAACGAAGCGGTGCGCACGGTGATTTGCATGGGCGATGAGACGCCGCTGCATCTGATTCATAACAAACTGATCGTCGGCGAGCGGCTCGGCGGCATTCCGGAGGGCACTCCGGCGGTGCCCCTGGCGCGCGATCTTGCGGCGGAGCAAAAGCGGCTGCGATTTAAGCCCGAGGCCGTTCACAAGGTGCTCGACCTCGACCTTCGAAAGCCCGGTGACCTCGAACGCAGCCATCTGCTGCACCGCCTGAACCTGATCGCCGTGCCATGGGGAACGGCTGGCGGACACGGCGGAGGGAAGGGGACCTTCCATGAACTCTGGAATCTCCAGT